>JAJPEB010000127.1 GCA_023252315.1 Candidatus Woesearchaeota archaeon
GCTTATAACGCTTTCCCCACATCCCCCGTCAAGAGATGCGATCGCTACTTCCCGGTCCTTCGCGCGACGAGCGCCTCCTCGCCCCAGAACACGTGCAGGCGCGCGCCGCCCTTGAGCCCACGGCCCAGCGCCGCGAGCCGCGCCGCATGCTCGTCCTGCGAGAGCGCGCCGTGCAGGATCACCGTGCCGCAGCCGCGGCGCTCGAGCATCCTCGGCACGTCCTCGCGCGCGCCGCGCGCGAGCACCTCGTAGACCTTGAAGAAACCGTTGCGCGGCGGCTCGCGCGAGAGGAACACGTCGCGCTTGCCGAGCGCAACGCGCACCGCGTTCGCGGGGAGCGCGAGCGCGACGAGGCCCGCCTGCGCGAGCGCGCGGTCGGGCTCGAGGATGAACCGGGGCGCCGCAGCGTCCGCGGTGGCGCTCGCGCCGCCGTCCCCGCCGTCTTGCGGTTGCGGGGTCGCGCCCGCCTGCTCGATGCGCTCGCCGGACGGCAAGCGTACTACACTCACCTCGCAGCGCGCGAGGCGCCCCATGTAGAGCGTGAGCCTGTTGAGCTCGCCGTCGACCGAGAGGTACTCGCGCTCGCAGGGCCACGGGATCTGCGAGGCCGCGAGGAACGGCGGCAGCTCGATCGCGATGTCGGACGAGATCGGCGAGTAGAGGTCGAGGAAACGCGCGATGTCCGGGCGCAGCTCCGCGAGCGTGCGCTGCTGCGAGGCCGGCGGGCGCTCGGGGTCGAGGAAGACGACGGCGCGTCCCTCGATCGCGTCGCGCGCCCTCGCGATCACGGCCGGGTCGAGCGCGTCGCCCGCGACCGGCGTCGCGTTCGAGGGCAGCTGCGCCCGCGCGAGCCGCTGCGCGTCGATCTCGATCGCGACGACGCGGGGCACGTGGCGCGCGAACGCGCGCGTCTGGAAGCCCGCGCCGGCGCCGATCTCGACGATCGTGTCGGCATGCGCGGAGAGCCGCTGCGCGCGGTACTCGGCGACGAGCGCGGGCGTGCCGAAGCGCACGTCCCCCTTCTCGCCCTCGATGCCCTTGGAGCGCTTGAGGCGGGTCATGCGGCGCGCCTGCGCCTCGCCTTCTTCGCCACGGCGCTGCCGCGCAGCCTGCGCTCGCGCAGCGCGAGCCACGTGAACGTCCCCGCGATCGCGGCCCAGTTGAGGACCATGAACCACGGCTCGGCCCACGAGATGCCGCTCACGTGGAACGACGAGATCGGCCAGAGGAAGGGCGTCGGGAAGAAGGATGTGCGATGCGTCGGGATGTCGCACAGGATATGGAGGATCCAGCCGTACATGAGGTAGATATGCTTGCGGCTCACGAGCGCGATGATGCCCATGATCGCCAATGCGATGACGAGGCTGTGCGTGACGTCATATGCGGAGTAGATCCATTGGGGGAAGTCCGCGGCGCGCGTGCTGCCGAAGTATCTCGTCCCGGTGAGCAGCGCCGTCGCGAAGAGAATCCCGAAGCTGAGCAGGTCGGGAAGCGCGCCCGAGATGCCAAGCCACCACTTGGGCTCCTTGCGCAGCCCCCAGTAGAGCGCGACCGCCCAGAAGTAGTGCGCGAAGATGTCCATGCGGGCGGGTGGGGAGCGCGGAATTTAAGTACGCATCGGCGGCTATCGCAAGATCCTTTTCTGCATCCTCTTCACGGTGCCGAAATCCTCCTCGATGCGGCGGATGCGCTGCTCGACGTCCTTGTAGAGTGCGTCGAATTGCGACTCGTCCTTCTCGAAACGGTCGATGCGCTTCTTGAGCCCGCTCAGCGCTTTATGCCACCACATCGGAGTGCCTGCAGGAGCTTTGTAATAGACCTTTTGCCGTCCGCGCCGGGCGGGCGATTCTCAGAGGACACCCGCCATCCACGCCAAATATTTATAACCCCGATTCCCCTACTCCCCCGCATGGCATCCGGAAAAGGCTCGCAGCGGCTCTACCTCGAGACCGTCTCCGAGGATGCGCGCGCGCAGATGCTCTCGCTCGTCGGCGACGCGCTCGCGCTGCGTGCGCTGCGTGCGCTCTCAGACGGCCCGGTCAGGTTCTCCCGGCTGCAGCTAGGCGCGAGCAGCAAGACGCTCAGCGCGAAGCTCAAGGCGCTCGAGCGCTGCGGACTGCTCACGCGCACGCTCTACGCGCAGGTGCCGCCCAAGGTCGAGTACGCGCTCACGCCCAAGGGCGTCGAGCTGCTCTCCATCGTGGACGGCATCGCCGAGTGGGAGCGCTCCTGGCGACGGGAAGGGCACTAGGTGCGGGCGGCGTCGCAGCCTGGACAGCGTTTTTAAAGAAGCCATCCTCCCAAGGGCCATGAGGTGCATGGCATGAGAGAACCTTCATTCGGATCCAAGATCATCCTCGTCGTGGCCGCGCTCGCGCTCGTCGCGATCGCGTGCACGCAGCCCCAGTCCCCCGCGGGGACGCACGGGCAGGGCAGCACCGTCACGAGCACGGGAGCGTACACGCCGCCCAAGGCGTTCGACCCGTCCGCGAGCCTCCAGCCGCGCAGCTTCGCGTCGGAAGACGAGTTCAGCGCGTTCGTGAAGGAGCACGCGCAGGGCAGCGGCTCCGTGGGCGCAGAGGCGTACGGCGGGGCGATGCTCGCCGATCGCGGCGCCGTGAACAGCGCGGCGCAGGCGCCGGTCCCCGCGGTCGCGAAGGACGCGTCGGGCTCCGGCTCCGCCGGCGCTCCAGGGTTCTCGGGCACGAACAACCAGGTCGCGGGCGTGGACGAGGCGGACACGACCAAGACCGACGGCAGCTACATCTACACGATCACGGGCTCCACCGTCTTCATCGTGAAGGCGTATCCGGGCGAGGACGCGCAGGTGGTCTCGCGCATCGAGCTCAACGGCACGCAGCCGCAGGGCCTCTTCGTCGACGGCGATCGCCTCGCGGTGTTCGGGAGCTTCTCCGACCTCGACTACTTCAGGGCGCACGACATGCGCCCGCGCAACGGCGTGACGTCGTTCACGATCTACGACATCTCGGACAGGGAGCACCCGACGCAGGTCAAGGACTACAAGCTCGAGGGCTCCTACTTCGACGCGCGCATGAAGGAGGGCGACGAGGGCGGCTACGCGTACCTCGTGCTCACGTCGGGCCTCGACGACAGGGCCACGCCGATGCCGTTCATCCTCGAGGACGGGGCCGAGCGCTCGGTGCCGGTCTCCGACATCATGTACTATCCCATCCCGTACAGCAACGCGCAGCTCGTGACGGTGCACGCGATCGCGCTGCACGGCTCGGGCCAGGACGGCAAGGACCTCGCGTCGAAGACGATCACCGTCGAGGGATCGCAGACGCTCTACATGTCCGCGGACAACATCTACATCGCGGGCACGCAGTGGATCAACCAGTGGCAGGTGCGCCAGGACGTGCTCCGCGAGGTGCTCGCGCCCAAGCTCACGCAATCCGACAAGGACCACATCGCGAAGATCGAGGCCGCTGACCCCGACGTGCTCTCGCAGCAGGAGAAGCAGGCGAAGATCGACCAGGTCTACA
>JAJPEB010000128.1 GCA_023252315.1 Candidatus Woesearchaeota archaeon
CCAGAACGCGAGCAGCGCGAAGACGCCGAGCGCGAGCGCCGCCCACAGTATGCGCTTGTCCCGCGAGCGCTGCGCCGCGAGCGCGAAGAGCCCGATGCCAAGCGCGACGACGACCCACATGGCGACGAATGCGGCCGTCGAGATGCTCGCGAACTCGTCGCCGTACCAGTAGCCCGCCTGCAGCCAGCGGAAGGTCAGCATGTACGCGTTGAAGAGGAGGAAGCACGCGCCAGCGACCTGGTAGACGGGGGCGAAGCGCCTGCCCGACGGCGAGGGCTCGTGCAGCGAGCCCACGGCCCAGTACGCCATGCCGAGCGCGAGGAACACGACGACGGTGAGCGGCCACACCTGGAAGAGGCGGAAGATCGCGTCCTCGCCGTTCCACCACGATACGCCGTGCGTCGCGATGCGCGCGAACTGCGTGCCGAACCAGTACGTGAACGTGAGCAGGGCGAGCGCGAGGCTCGAGGACGACTCGAGCGCGTACGCGACCGCGCCCACGCATAGCGTCCAGAGCAGCATCCAGTGGCCCGCGCTCGAGTGCAGGTTGTAGATCTGCGCGATGAGCACGATCGAGATGCCGACGAGGACCGAGCCGAGGAAGATCACGGAGCTGCCGACCTTGGGGAACGCGCGGCGGAAGCGCAGCTCGTGCCCCGCCCAGTACGCGCCGAGGGTGGCTGCGACGAGGATGAGCACGCGCGCGACGCTCGGGATCGCGTCCCAGTTGAGTGCGACGAGCGTGAGGATGCCGAGGCCGACGAGGACCGCGCCGAACGTCGCGACGATCGAGACGACATCGTGCTCCTCCTGGACATCCTTGTAGCGCGAGAGGATGCTTTCTCCCTGCTGCCTCGTGACGACCTTGTCCTGCACGAGCTTGGGGACTTCCTCACGCAGCTCGGACGCGAATCTCTTGGAGACCATGTGCCACCCTCCCGGACTGCCATCGGTGAGGTGGTTTAAAAATGTTCTTCTCAGGGGAGATGCGGTGAGAAGTAATAGTGATGAAAACGGTAATGAAATGAAAAAAGGAGAATTACTGGTTCCCCGAGGACGAGCTGCCCGAGGAGCTGTTGCTCGAAGACCTGCCCTCAGAGCCGCTCTCCCTGCCGCCGCCGTGCGAGCGCTCGCCGCCCTTCTTGCGGTCCTCCTCGCTCAGGTTGCTGCCGCGCCCCTGGCTGCCGCCGCTATTGCTGCTTCCGCGTCCGTTGTCATCTGCCATTCCAATCACCTCGTCGTTTTTTTCTTGCATGTCGCAAGCATGTCGCCGCCCTGCACGGCGCGCGTCTGTACGGAGCCTTACTGGGGACATGCGCATCGCGCGTCCCGACAATGCCTCCTGCAGGCAAAACACTAGAGGGAGAGAAGGCGTCGCGCTATTTAATTTTTGATGCATGCATTGCATAGACATGGCATGCGCCATTTTGTGGCCCCATGATCTCTCCTAGGGGAATTACTTCGTATGAGGTCGCCACCGAGGGAAGTTTCGGCGGCTCCTCGCGCTTGGCGCCTAGGCAAAATTCTTAATATACACGCCGAGAGCAGCACAATGGAACGGATCGCTCTGTTCGGGCCTCCTGGAAGCGGCAAGTCGAGCATAGCAAGAGAACTAGCGGCTCAGGCTGGCTGGCTGAAGGTCGAGGCATCGGAGGCGATCGTGTTCCCGCTCGCAGCGCTCGATGAGCTGCCTGACGGACGCGAGGTGATGGACTACCTGCGGAACGCGCTGAAGGAAGAGCGCCCGAGAGTGGAGAGGGAGCGGGCGATGGCGACGTTCGCGCGGCTGCGCGACGCGTATTCTCCCGACTTCATCGCACGTGCGTTGCATGAGATCTATACGGACGGCCCCACGCACGATCGCATCGTCTTCTCAGGACTGCGGGGATTCGAGAACGCGGTCTATTGCAGCACGCATGGCGATCTCGTCGTCTACGTGCGCGCTGCGAAGGACGAGCTTGTCGCTCGGCTCTGCCGGGGAAGGGGATACTCGCGGGAGCAGGCGATCGCGGAGCTCGATCGCGAGCAATCGCTCTACGGCACGCATGGGATCGAGAGGATCGCGGGGCTCGTGATCGACAGCTCGACGATGGACCCTGCCGGGGCGTGCAGAGAGGTGCTTCTCGCGAGAGAGAGGCGTTCGCGTTCGTAGAAGCAGGCGTTCACCCCTTCTTCAGTATCTTCCGCAAGAACCTTCCCGTATACGACGCCGCGACCTTCGCGAGCTCTTCGGGCGTCCCCTCGGCCACGACCGTCCCTCCCGCGTCGCCTCCTTCCGGGCCCAAATCCACGAGATAATCGCATGACTTGATGACATCCAGGTTATGCTCGATCACGTAGATCGTGTTGCCCTTGTCGACGAGCCGATTCAGCACGCCGATGAGCTTGCGCACGTCCTCGAAGTGAAGCCCCGTCGTCGGCTCGTCGAGGAGGTAGAGCGTCTCGCCGCGCTTGACCTTCGCGAGCTCGCGCGTGAGCTTGATGCGCTGCGACTCGCCGCCCGAGAGCGTGGTCGCGCTCTGGCCGAGCTTGATGTAGCCGAGGCCCACGTCCGAGAGCGTCTTGAGCCTGCGCACGAGCGAGGGGTGGTGCTCGAAGAACACGAGCGCGTCTTCCACGCTCATGCCGAGCACGTCCGAGATCGTGCGCTCCTTGTAGGTCACCGCGAGCGTCTCCTTGTTGTAGCGCTTGCCCTTGCACTCCTCGCACTCGACGTACACGTCGGGCAGGAAGTTCATCTCGATCTTGATGACGCCGTCGCCCTCGCACGCCTCGCAGCGCCCGCCCTTGACGTTGAACGAGAAGCGCCCCTCCTTGTAGCCGCGCGCGCGCGCCTCCTTGGTGGACGCGAACAGCTTGCGGATGTCGTCGAAGAGCTTCGTGTACGTCGCGGGGTTGCTGCGCGGCGTCTTGCCGATCGGGTCCTGGTCGATCACGATGACGTTGCGCACCTCCTTGGGCACCTCGAGCGAGCGGTGCGCGCCGACCTTGCCCGAATGCTCGGAGAAGCGCTTGAGCAGCGCCGGGATGAGCGTCTGGCTCATGAGCGTGCTCTTGCCCGAGCCCGAGACGCCGGTCACCCCGCAGAGCACCTGCGTCGGGAATCGCGCATCGACGTCCTTGAGGTTGTTCTCGCTTGCGCCCGAGAGCGTGAGCCACGACGCCGGCTTGCGCCGCCTCGCCGGGACCGCGATCTCGCGCGCGCCCGAGAGGTAGAGGCCCGTGATGCTCTTCGCGTTGCGCGCGATCTGCGCGGGCGTGCCCTGCGCGACCACGTGGCCGCCGTGCGCGCCTGCGCCCGGGCCCATGTCCACGACGTGGTCGGCCGCGCGCATCGTGTCCTCGTCGTGCTCGACGACGATGAGCGTGTTGCCGAGGTCGCGCAGCCGATGGAGCGTCGTGATGAGCTTCTCGTTGTCGCGCTGGTGCAGCCCGATCGAGGGCTCGTCGAGGATGTAGAGCACGCCGACGAGCT
>JAJPEB010000129.1 GCA_023252315.1 Candidatus Woesearchaeota archaeon
CCCGTGCGCTACGGCAGGGCGCAGTTCGCGGCCATCGCTCGCGCGAGCGCCGCGAAGGCATAGATCTGGCAGCTCGATAGTGTGGGGAACGCCGGAGAGAGAGGAAAAGGAAGGAGAGCGAGGAGCTCAGTACGGCGCCTTCACGTCGTCCGCGGTGGCCGAGTTGATCGCGAGCGTCTGGTACTCGTAGCCGCCCACGATGCGCTGCATGTCTGCGTCCGTCGCGATCGCGACGCGGTGCGGGATGCCGAAGTAGCTGTCGAGGTACGCCTCGTAGTACTTGCCGTCCTTCTCCCAGCGCACGACGACGACAGGCCTGCCCTCGAACTGCAGCGAGCCCGTCTTCTCCCCGTAGCGGATGTCGTCGAGCCACGACTGCGGCGTCGGCACGTCGTACTGCGAGAAGTCCACGACGCCCTTCTGCTCGCCCTTGCAGACGCTGGGGTTGATGCAGTACGCGTTCGCCGTCCTCGCCGCGAGGTCCGCGTAGACCGTGTCCGCGCTCCAGCCGTTCATCGTCCTGTACGCGGAGAGCTTGACCTTGGTCCTGTTGCCGACGACGTAGTACGTGTCCTTGCCCGTCTTGCCCGGCAGCGCCGCGGGGACGAACGACACGCTCTTCACCTGCCCGCTCCTCGCGAGCAGCTGCTCCGTCTGCGCGTTGGGCGTGCGCAGCGTGTCGGCGCCGACGAGCGGCTTGTCGATCGCGGGCGCCTGGGGCGCGCTCGCGTTCTGCGCGGGCGCTGCCTGCGGCGGTGCCTGTGCCGGCTGCTGCGCCTGCGGCGGCGCGCAGGCGACGACGAAGATGATGAGGAAAATCGCGAGTAGTGCGAATGTCTTTCTCATATGAACCCCCCCCTTGCGGATGGGACGGCATCGCGGAATAAAAAGGTTGCCGCTGAGTGGAAGCTGCGCGTGACCGGCTGCTGCGGCGCATCCAGATGGATTTACGTCGCGCTCGCCTCCGGCACGATGCACGCTCGGAAATTCTCTGAATTTCCGGCGCCCGGAAAACCCTGAGTTTTCCGAGGCTCCTGTTCGACGCCAAGGCACAGGGAAATTCTCGGAATTTCCCGTGTCGGAAATCCTTAAGATTTCCGAACAGCAGCCTAGAGAAGTACAGGAGAATTGGAGAAAGGATGCGGGAGCGGGCGAGGACCAGGGAATGAGGCCCCTACTTCCTCTCGATCGCCCGCTTGCGCTTCTCGTGGATCGCGAGCTCGATCAGGTGCTCCTCGTCGACCGTCGCGTGCGTCATGCTCACGACCGTCGCGAGGAACATCACGATGAAGAACACCATGAACGCCATGCCCCACTTCTCGCTCCAGTACGGGAACACCTGCAGCCAGCTCACGAAGAACCCGATGATCGAGATGATCATCCACTCGTGCGGAAGCGGCGCGACGTCGACCATGGCCTACGACGCAGGCACGGAGATTTATAAGGGTTGTGGAGTGAGGGAGAGGGAAGAGAAGAAGGAAAGGAGGAAGATACGCGCAGGCTCAGCCGAGGCAGACCGGGAAGTTGGGGCTCTTCGCGTAGCCGTTGTCCGAGATGCACGTGGTGCCGAGGCAGATCTTCGAGACCGCGGTCCCTGCCTGCGACTGCTTGTACATCTCGAAGTACTGCTTCGTGCCCTGGTCGGGCTTGTCGCAGGCCTGCACCTTGAGGCTCGAGCCGGGAGCGGTGCACGTGATCGTCCTGCAGCCGTTCGTCACGTCCTGCGTGATCGTGCCGCCCGTGCACTTCGCCGGGATGTACTGCATGCCGCTGTAGCACACGGTCGTCGCCGAGAGGCACGCGCCGTTGTTGCAGCCGTAGGGGCACGTGTACGTCGAGCTGAGCACGTTGCCGTTCGATGAACACGCCCATTCCGTGAGCACGCGCCCCGTGCAGAAGTCCATGCCGCGCGAGCCGAGCGCGTTCTGCGCCGTGCCCTGCACGCCGTAGTTCGCTCCGCCGTCGGAATCCGTGCACGCGACCTTCACGGTCGACGCCGCGCAGAAGTAGACGCCCTGCTTGCTGCCGATAGGGCCGACCCGCTCCACGTTGAGCGAGAGCTTGCCGACGGTCGCCGACTGCCCGAGCGAGAGCGCAGGCGACGTCGCGCCGTTCACGGTGAACGTCGCCGCAGTGCTGGTGACCGCGGTGCCGATCGTGTACTGGCCGCCGAGGATCGTGTAGCCGATCGACTCGCCGTTGTACTGCAGCGCCTCGAGGTCGCACTGCGGGCCCGCCGCGAGCGCGAGGGACGCGTGCGAGGCGACGATGGCGATGCCGAGAAGGAGGACAAAGAAGCGAAGGTGGATACGAGATGTTACCATGATACAGGGAATACAAAATCGCATATAAATCTTTTGACGGCAAGGGGCAAGGCTCTCGAGGAGGAAGGGGAGCAGGGGCTCCGCTGATCTCACGTCCCTCCTCACCAGCAACTATTAAAACGCCAGGGAGGACCCTCGTCACGTGAAACACCCGCTCTCCGTCACGGCGATGCTCGTCGGGCTCTTCGTCGCGGCGCAGCTGGTCGGACTCTCGCTCGTGCTCATCGACGCGCACAAGACCGTCGACAGCGCGGGCAGGCCGCAGATCGCGTTCGGCGACACGCCCATCGGCGCGCGCCCCGACGTGCACGGCGCGGGCAGCCTCGTCTACATCGCGGTGGGCGTCGGCGTCGGGACCGCGGTCATGCTCGCGCTCATCAGGTTCTCCGCGTTCCGGATCTGGAAGGTGTGGTTCCTCATCGCGGTGCTCCTCTCGCTCTACGTCGCGTTCGGGGTGCTCCTGCCCGCGTGGATCGCGTTCGGCCTCGCGCTCGTGCTCGCCGCGTGGAAGGTGTTCAGGCCCAACCCGCTCGTGCACAACTTCACGGAGCTCTTCGTCTACGCGGGCATCGCGGTGCTCATCGCGCCGCTCTTCGACCTCTTCTGGGGGATCATGCTCCTGCTCGCGATCAGCGTGTACGACGCCATCGCCGTGTGGCACAGCAAGCACATGGTGACGCTCGCGCAGGCGCAGACGCGCAGCAACCTCTTCGCGGGGCTCGCGATCCCCAAGAGCGGCGGGCACGTGAAGGACGCGCACGCGATCAGGGCGAAGGGGAAGGGGAGCGGCGGCAAGGGCGCGCCCGCCTCGGCGCGCGCGCAGGCGGGCGACATGCCCCGGGGAGGGGCCGACGTCGCGATCCTCGGCGGGGGCGACATCGCGTTCCCGCTGCTCTTCTCGAGCGTCGTGCTCGTGTGGCTCGTGAACGCGCGCGGCCTCATGCCCGTGGCCGCGCTCTACGAGACGCTCATCGTGACCGCGTGCGCGACCATCTCGCTCGCGCTGCTCTTCGCCTACTCGAAGCACGGGAAGTTCTACCCTGCGATGCCCTTCATCAGCGCAGGGTGCCTCGTCGGGCTCGGGATCGTGTGGCTGCTGTGA
>JAJPEB010000024.1 GCA_023252315.1 Candidatus Woesearchaeota archaeon
CGGATCAGCTTCCTGCGCGACGGCATCCCGTTCTACGACCGCGGAGTGTTCATGCCGTGGAAGCAGCTGCTCAAGATGGGCAAGATACGCCCGTCGAGCGAGGCGATCGATCTCTACAAGTCGACGGGCGACCAGATGCTCGACCGCATCCGCTTCAAGCTCAAGGACATCGCGGTCGAGGACATGTGGTACGCGACGATCACGCCGAGCCAGGCGGCGATCATGCTCTACGGGCACGCGCCGCCTGCGCCGCGCGAGACGCCCGACGTCATGCGCGAGCTGTTCGTGAAGAAGGAGAAGCTCTTCGACGAGAAGCACGTGAAGTTCCTCGAGCGCGTCATCAAGACGCACAAGGACGTCGAGTACGGCATCAAGAAGACCGTCGGCGGCGGCGAGGTGCAGGAGCTGCTCGAGGGCGCGGAGAGCTACCTCAAGGCGCTCGCGGACCTCTACAGGGCTATCGAGGAGCGCCACGAGCAGGAGTCCGTGATGCATGTCTACGAGTCGGTCATCACCGTCGTGCGCGACGTGCTCAAGCTCGAGGGCGTGGAGAAGGTCTCCGACGAGGAGAGCATCAAGGTCTTCGAGAGGGAAGTCATCCACAAGGGCACGATCCCCGAGCGCTACCTGCGCGTCCTCAAGGAGATCCACAAGGCGCGCAAGGACTACGAGCAGGGCAAGCTCACGAAGGCGGAGATCGCGGAGGTCCAGAAGCACTCGCAGGACATCCTCAGGTTCCTCATCGAGCACGTGCAGCGCGCGCGCAGCCGCGAGCTCGAGCGCGTGCGCATCAGGTTCAAGCATGGCAAGAAGTACGGCGAGGTGCTCGTGATGGGCAGCGACGCGTTCGTCACGAGGGACATGGACGCCGAGCAGAAGGACGTGCTGCGCGCGCAGGTGCGCGACGACGGCTCGCTCGCGCAGGTCAAGCAGAGCTCGCTCGAGGAGTTCGAGCAGGCCCTCGCGATGGAGCACGTGCCGAAGAAGGTCACGCTCACCGCGCAGATGCTCAAGAGCCTGCGCGAGGTCGTGGGCGCGGACGTCGAAGTGCTCCTCGGATGAGCGCGCCGAGCATCCCTCTGCCCGTCACCGCTGTGCTTACACAACTTTTTTAAACAGCTGGCGGCCACGCCCGCCCAGAGGTGGATAGTGAGGTCAGGACTGCAAGTCGCCGATGCGATGACGGTGAGGCCCGTGATCGCGGACCCGCATGCGAGCGTGCGTGACGTCGCCGCCCTCATGGACCGCTACGACATCGGCTCAGTGCTCATCAAGCGCGGGACCGAGCTTCTCGGCATCGTCACGCAGAGCGACATCGTGCGCCGCGGCGTGCTCGAGGGATGCGACATGCGCCACACGCCCGTGGGCGCGATCATGACGAAGGATATCGTCACCGTGAGCCCGGGCATGGACCTCTTCGACGTCGTGCTGCTCATGAAGGACACGGAGCTGCGCACGTTCCCTGTCATGGACGATGGCGCGCTCGTCGGCTTCGTGACCTCGAAGGACATCCTCAAGCTCCAGCCAGACCTCTTCGAGAACCTCGTGGAGGCGATACAGCTGCGCGAGGAGGAGCGCAAGCTCATGCGCCGCGACTTCAAGAAAGGATCGGCGCTCGTCGACGACGACGAGCGCGCGTGATGCCCTCGCGCACGCGCGCCATCTCCTGCGCGAGGTCGCTCGCGAGATACGTGTAGCCCTTCTTCCTCTTGCGCAGGATGTTGCCAGCGACCGCGTTGAAGTACGCGGCGTCGCATGCGGCAGCGAACGGGTCCTTGAGCTGCGCGTAGTATCCCGCGGCGAGGCCCGCGAGCACGTCGCCCGTGCCGCCTCGCGTCATGCCGGGATTGCCGACGGGGGCTCTCGCCGAGCGGCGCTGCGCGACGATCACGTCGCCGTGCCCCTTGCGCAGCAGCACATTGCCGCGCGAGAAGAATCCCTTGAGCGAGCGGCGCAGGGCTGCGGGGTCCGTCGCGTGGGGATCGGCGCCCGCGTTCTCGAGCAATGCCGCGAGCTCGCCGCGATGCGGCGTCACGATCGCGCCCTCGAGCGTGTTCGCGTCGACCATGCGCAGCGCGTCCGCGTCGATGACCTTCGGCATGTCGAGCGCGCAGAGCATGCGCACGAGCCTCGCCGTGCCGGGGGCGCGCCCGATGCCGTTGCCGACGAGGATGGCGTCCGCCTTGCTCGCGAGCTCCCTGATCTCCTCGTAGTGGCGCACGCCGAGCGAACCGCCCTTCATCTTCCTCGTGATGAGGTCGGGGGAGAGCGCGCTGATCGCCCACGCGACGCGCTCGGGCGCCGCGATCGTGACGAGGTCGCAGCCGCAGCGCAGCGCCGCGATGCCCGCGAGCGCGCATGCGCCGACGTAGTCCTCGCTGCCGCCGACGATGAGCACGCGGCCGTTCTGCCCCTTGTGGCTGCGCAGCCTGCGCTTCGGGATGACGATGTCGTCTCTCGTGAGCGCCCTCATGTGCGACATGCGCTCTTGGCGTCAGGGTTTAAGTAATTTGGGAGGGCAGAAAATTGAGAGCGTGCCTTTGCGTGCTGCGGAGCGTTTCTGCACTAGGCCAGCAGAGGAGCGTATCGCGAGATGCGAGGAACTTGGATGACCTGGCGAGAAGGATCGCGAAGGAGCCTATACTGTCTCGAGCCACGCAAGGTGGTCGCGCAGCGTCTTCACGTAGTGCTGCTGGTTGTTCAGGTTCACGGGATAGTTGAGGTCGCGCGAGAGCAGCGGGTTGCGCAGCACGTCGTGGATCCATATCGCGAAGTCGTTCTTCTTCCCCTCGATGCTCACGTGGTGCGCGAACTGCGCGGGCGTGAGGCTCTCGATGCAGTTCGCGAGGTCGCGCACGTTGTCGACCTTGTCGCCCCTGCACACCCAGAACACCTTGTCTGCGGGCGCGTGCGCGAATGTCGTGCGCCTCAGCTCCTTGGGGTCGGCGTCCATCGTCTCGCCCTGAGGAAGCGGTTTTATAAGGGTTTGTGCCCTTCGCGAAGTGGTGATGCGGCATCACGCGTCCCTGCGGAAGAGGCGCAATGTGTACTCCTTCGCGATGCGCGCCTTCGATCTCGCGCCGAGGAACTTCGCCACGTAGACGGTGCGCCACATGACCCACGCGAGCGGCCCGCGCACGAGCGCCTTCCCTATCCTGCCCGCGCCATAGCCTTGCCCCAGGCTCACGAGGAACCCCTGGCTGCGGTAGGCGAACGGGTGGGGATCATGCCCCGACGAGAGGCGCGCGATGTTCTTGCCCGCGTGCGCGCCCTCGCGCGTCGCGACCTGCGCGAGATCGGGCAGGGGCTCTTCGACCACGCGGCTCGCGTCGCCGATCGCGAACGCGAAGGGGCATCCCTTCACCTGGAGCGTGCGCTCGACGGGGATGCGCCCCGCGACCTTCTCGACGCCCGTGACCTCGATGCCGTTCGCGACGATGCCCGCGGCCCACACGATGCAAGAGGCTGGAATCGTGCGCTCCTCGCCTTGCGCGCGCGCGACGAGGCCCTCGTCGCCGACGCGCTCGACCCTCGCCTCCGTGAGCACCGAGACGCCCTTGCGCTCGAGCCGCTTGCGCGCGATCTCGCGCAGGCGCCCGTCCTCGTGCGGGAGGAGCTGCGCATGCGAGTGCACGAGGACGATCTCCCCCTGCTGCGCGATGCCTGCCTTGCGCAGCAGGTACGCGAGGAAGCCGTTGAGCTCGGCCGCGAGCTCGACGCCCGTCGGCCCTCCGCCGACGATGACGCAGCGCAGCAGGCCTTGCGCGTCCTCTCCTTGCGCGATGCGCGCCTTCGCCTGCGCGACGTTGCGCTCGAGCGCCTCCTTGATCGCGACCGCATCCTCGACGCTCTTGAGCGTGTGCACGTGCGCGCCGCCAGGCGCAGCGGAGGAGCGCGAACCCGGCGCGATCACGACGTAGTCGAACGGGTGCTCGCTGCCGTCGTGCGCGATCACGCGCTTTCCCGCGAGGTCCACGCGCGTGGCGAGCTCGCGCACGTGCGTGATGCGGTGGCGGAACATGTCAGCGTACGCGTGCGTGACTGCGTCCGGGTCGAGCACGCCCGCCGCGACCTCGTGGAGCAGCGGGGTGAAGACAAAGCGCGATCTCGGCTCGAAGAGCGTGATGCGCGCGTCGCGCGATGCGTGCTGGATGCTGTGGATCGCGTACGCGCCCGCAAAACCCCCGCCGATCACCGCCACGCGCATGCGACGAGGAGAGATGAAGCTCTTTTAAGGATTGTCTATCTCACGTCCTCAGAGCCGCACGTATTCCTTCACGAGAGGCCGCAGGAGCTCGTCGTCGCGATCGCCGATGTAGATGGCGCGCTGGTCCAGGTACGCGCGCTTTCCCTCGCAGAGCATCTGCCCGAACCCCTCGTAGCGCACGTGGATGAGGCTGCCGCGCTCGCGCACGGACGAGATGTCCTCGTCGCGCAGCGGGCCGTTCGCGACGATCGCCTCGATGACGATGCTCTCCTTCGCGAGCAGCCCCCTGTTCTGCATGGCCCATTCGTGCACGACGTCGATGCAGTTGCGCGTCACGATCGTGAGCTTGAGCGTCTTGCTGCGGTGGCGCATGCGGATCTCCCTCGCCGCGCGCAGCCAGCGGGGATCGACATGCACCTCGCGCAGGATCTCGCGCCGCGCCGCGGGGGAGATGCGCCGCAGGCACTCGTAGTACTCTGCGAGATGCTCTTGCCGCAGCGAGGGGACCGCGAGCAGCCATGCGCGGCGCAGGCGCCTGCGCAACGGCTCGTGGTGCGGGTTCGTGAGCAGGTAGCGACGCACCATGAGCGCCGCGGTGCTCTCCCGCACCATCGTATTGTCGAAATCGGAGAACACCTCGATCTCGCCGCGTGCGGGCTCTGAGAAGATGCGCGCTATCCCTGTCCCGACGAGCCTCGTGCCGCTGCGCGCGGGCTTGCGCACGCGTGCCCGCGTGACGCGGAGCCTACGCGAACGCAAGGGAGATCACCCAGAGCACGAGGCCCGCGACGAGCGGGATCGTGAGGTTGTCGTCGATGTGGTGGCTCGCGATGCGCAGCTCGCCCGCCTCCACGAACATGGCGGCTGCGCTCGCGATGAGCGCGGGGAGGAAGTGCACGTAGATCCAGGCGGCGAGCGTGCCCGCGAGGGTGCCTGCGAGCGCGCCGTACCAGTACGAGTTGCGCGTCACCATCGTGTTCGTCGCGCCGAAGCTGCGGCTCACGAGATGCGCGAGCGGGTCGCCGAACGCGAGGACGAGGATCGAGGCGTACGCGATGTCGCGGGGGAAGAGCAGGAGTGCGAGGAAGATGCCAAGCGTGGCGATAAACGCGATGAAGATGCCAAGCGCGTATGCGAGCAGGTCGAGGCCGGGCACGAGGGCGTCGGGCCTGTTGAGGCTGATGACGGTGCGCAGGAACTCGCGCTCGTGCTTGAGATTGTAGAGGACCGCTGCGGCGAGGAGGAGCGTGAGCAGCCCGATGAGCGCGGTCGAGAGGATGCCCGCGTGCAGCAGCAGCACGGTCGCGACGCCGACCGCGACGTGCAGGCCCTTGCGCACGAGCTCCGCGCGCACGTTGCCCCGGGGCCTCTCGGTCTTGCGCTGGATCCGCATGCGCGTTCCCCGCCCAGGGCCGCTTATAAGCCTTGCTCCTGTGCCGGCGCGCAGGCGCTGGTCTGCGCGAGGGAGATATATTTATAAACCCCTTGCGGTTCACGCGCCCCTATGGAGCTCAACGTTCTCGAGCAGAAGAAGCATCGCATCCTCTTCGAGCTGCGCGGCGCGGACCACACGTTCTGCAACGCGCTCAAGCAGGAGCTGTGGAACGACGAGAGCGTGACCGCGGCCGCGTACAGCATCCGACACCCGCTGCTCGGCGTCGTGGAGTTCCTCGTCGAGTCAAAGGCGGACTCGAAGGAAGCGATCTCGGAAGCGGTCAAGCGCCTGCTCAAGCGCAACAAGGACTTCGTCGCGGCGTTCGCGAAGCTGTAGGTTTCTCCCCGCTCAAGTCCTACGGGCTCCCTTTCTACATCGCATGCACGCTCATCACGAGCAGCGCGATGTTCACGAGATACGTCGCCGTGCACACGAGGCAGAAGTTGCGCATGCGCACGTACGAGACGTAGGCGAGGCGCAGCGACGCGCATGCCGCGAGCGCGCACAGCGTGGCGAGGACCCCCACGAGCGGCGTGAGCGAGAGCGCGGCTGCGAGCGCATAGAACACGATGCCGTACCACGCGTTGTGGATGCCGAGCGTGCGCGAGGCGGGGCTCGTGAACGCGCGCGTGCACGACACATGCTCGTCGAGATCGCACGCCCGCCGCACGCGCTTCCCACGCGCGACGCGCAGCGCGTAGAGGCTCAGCGCGAGGCCCGAGAGCGCAAGCGCGAGGATCGCGAGCATGGGGCTGCGAGGGAGCAACGCATATATAACGCTGCTGCGCGCAGGGGCGCGTGGCGAGAGCATCTCCTGAGACACGCATGCGCGCGACGTTCGATCGCGTCGATCGCGCGGTCACGGGCTGGATGCGCCGCTCGGGCCCCACGCTGCTGCGCTGGTCGCTCGCGATCGTCTTCATCTGGTTCGGCGCGCTCAAGGTCGCGGGATTCAGCCCTGCGACGGAGCTCGTGACGCGCACGGTCTACGTTGTCGACCCGTCGTGGTTCGTGCCGCTCCTCGGGTGGTGGGAGATCGTGATCGGGGCGTGCTTCCTCGTGCGGCCGCTGCTGCGCGTCGCGATCGCGCTGCTCGCGCCGCAGATGGCGGGGACGTTCCTGCCGCTGCTGCTCCTTCCCGACGTCGTCTATCAGGGGGGCAACCCGCTCCTGCTCACGATCGAGGGGCAGTATATCGTGAAGAACCTGCTCATCATCAGCGCGGCGATCGTGATCGGGGCGCATGTGCGGGAGGGCGGGCGGGAGGCGAGGCCTGCGATGTCCCGTCGGCCGCGCGCGCGATCCTGAGGCACACGACATCGATGCGCGCGATGCGCTTGCGGTGCTCGCTCATCGTCGGCTTGAGGGGGAACCTGAACCGCGTTGCAGCGAGGACGCGGCCTCCATTCGTATGCACGACGCGTGTGAGGTGCGCGAGCGTCGCGCTCTTGTGCAGGCTGTAGACGAGCGGGGCCGCGCGCATCGCGCTCGCAAGGAAGCGCGTGTCCGCGCCCGCGTCGCGCGTGCCGAAGGGAGGGTTCTGCACGACGAGGTCCGCATGGCCCGTATAGCGCGAGACGTCGCCATGCACGATCTCATGCTCGCCGGTCCCGTCCCCGAGCTCATCGCGCAGGCGCGCGAGGTTCTGCGCGAGGGCGGGCAGCACGCGCGCGTCGATCTCGACGAAGGCCACATGCGCGGCGCCGAGCGCGAGCGCGCCGATGCCGAGGATGCCTGTGCCGCAGCCCAGGTCCGCGACCCTGCGGCCCGCGATCTCGCCGCGCATGTGGGCGTCCCAGAGGATCGTCGCCGCGATCTCGCTGTCCGTCGGGTACTGCTCGAGCAGCGCATCGGGCGCCGCGAACTGCGCGAGGCGGGAGAGGAAGACCGCGAGCGAGCCTTTGCTGGAGAGCATGCGGCGATGGCCATGGGCGCCCTTATAAGCGCTGCGCACGCGCGCAGGCTCGCGGGCTCCGCAATCCTTATAAACCGATTCCGCTCCCGCCGCCCGGGGGTCGATGATGGGGAAATCTACGCACGATGATCGCTCTTCGCTCCAGGACAGCGCTGCGCTGCGCGACGAGCTCGACGCGCATCTCGACGGCATCAACGAGAACACCGCGGAGCTCGCGGCCGTGCAGGAGTACGTAGGCGAGCTCGACATGCGCCTCGAGAAGCTCGCCGAGCGCATCGACGCGCTCCAGGCGCTCATCCTCTCCCAGACGACTACGGGAGCGACACGCTCGGTGCGCCTCTCCTCCAAGGAACGCGAGGTGCTCCAGGCGCTGCTCGCTGAGGGGGTGCCGCGCACCTCACGGGAGATAGGGAGGCGGATCGGCCTCACGGCGGACATGGTCGCGCAGGCGCTCTACTGCATGGGGCAGAAAGGGGTGCCGGTGCTGACGCAGACGGTGGCGGGGGAGGGGGTGTACGCGCTCGATCCCCGGTTCCGCCAAGCGCAGCAGGAGCGCGACTCGCACCTGACCATAAATTTCTAAAACTTATAGTCAAATGAATCTTTTTTTAGTATTTTATTTTATTCATAATTTCTTCCTTTGTTCTTTTTCTTATAAAAAATTATAGTTCATTATCTGCTACTTAATATCATAATTTTTATCGAAAATATCGAGATTTTCTTTTGGTTTTTGTAAGCATTTTTTAGGTGTTTTTTGGGAGGTTCGCCGCGCCTTGAATCAGCGGAAGACTCCTTTCGGTACGCTCGCTTGGGGTGAGATGATCGTGGACTGGCGGCATCCTCCCAGGGACTAGTGATGGAAACGGAACTGCTGCGAGCGATCTCGAGATCGTGACGCCTTTCTGCCGTGCGCGCCCTTCCGGCGGCGCGATCGGAGCCCTCTTTCATGCCATATGGGCCAGGCCCCGCGCGCAAAATGCCGCACCAAGGGCTTCTTTATAAATAATCGTTCGTGTAATGTATATTATGCGAATAGACGTCGCCCAGGCCGTTGCGGGAGGCGATTCCCATCGCTTTTTCCTTGAAACCGGGCCTGGGCAACAAGCCGCAGGATCTCCTCTGGAATAGGAACGCTTGTCCTTGTTGGCCGCAGCCCATGCTCGCAGGATCCAGGGGATTGTGGACCTGACGGCCTCCCGCTCCCCTAGGATCCGGAGATGCCTCCGCGCAGTGGGATGCCTCGGGTCAGATGCGTTGAGAAAAAATGGCGGATATGCGGTTCTTTTTGGCAAAATACGGGCTCTTTTCTTTATAATATTTTCTCTTATTAACTATTTATTTTATATGAAGAATTATCTTTAATTTATACTATTTGTTCATTCTATTAGGAATTCTTTATTTCTTATTTGTACAATCAAAAGCTAAATATTTTAGAATATTTCTTGGAAAAATAAAATGACCAAAAACTATGCATTTACAACATATCTGCCGGGCTCACGACCCTGCGCTTCTCCTCGGTCGAGA
The DNA here is from genome assembly GCA_023252315.1 of Candidatus Woesearchaeota archaeon. GTDB lineage: Archaea > Nanobdellota > Nanobdellia > Woesearchaeales > UBA525 > UBA525. The sequence continues at coordinate 9,082 of JAJPEB010000024.1, forward strand.
CATGCGTGTAGATCTCCGTCGTCTGGATGCTGCTGTGCCCCAGGAGTTCCTGGATGAGCCTGAGATCGCTGCCCGCCTCGCGCAGGTGCGTCGCGAAGCTGTGCCTGAGCTTGTGGGGCGTCACCTTTTTCGTGATCCCCGCCCGCTTCGCCGCGAGCGCGATGATCTTCTGCGCGTTGCGCGCGGTCATGGGCGCCCCCGCCCTCCCGAGGAAGATGGGGCCGGACGCGATGCCCTTCGCGCGCAGGAATCCCTGGAGATCCTCCACTACTGTGTTGGCGAGTATGATGAGCCTGTCCTTGTTCCCCTTGCCCGCGCGCACCCAGCCGATGCGCTGCTCGAGCTCGAGATCCTCGACGCGCAGGTGCAGCGCCTCGCTCACGCGCAGCCCCGACGCGTAGAGCATCTTGATGAGCAGCGCGCTCTTCTCGTGGCGCGTCGCCTCGAGGATCCTGCGGATCTCGTCGCGGCTGAGCACGACGGGGAGCTTGCGCTGGATCTTGGGGGTGCGGATCGACGAGAAGTTGCGCTTGCGCACCTCGTTGTAGTGGAAGAGGAGCGCCGAGCGCACGAGCGCGACCGAGCTGCGCTCCTTGCTCGAGGCGAGCATGCCTGCGAGGTACGCGCGCACGTCGGCCTCCGTGATGTCGTCCGGGCTCTTGCCCGCGCTCTCGAGGAAGCGCGCGTTGTGGTACGCGTACGTCTTCACCGTATTCTGCGCGCAGCCCCGCAGCGTGAGCTCTGCGCGCAAGTCCTCGAGCATTTGGCACCTCTATCGCACTGCCGCTCTCGGTTGGGTTCGAGTATAAAAACTATTCGTATGTTAATATACATAAAAGTCATATCAGTATATTATTTTCCTCACTTTTTTCCGTAGACTGCGCGGCGTGGCCTGCGTATCGGAGGGCTAGGTGCGGTGCTCGAGGATCGTGCGCCTGCCTAGGAGCCGCCCGGGCTCGTAGCGGATTGCGTACGAGGGCTCGGTAGCGGGAAGGCCGGGAGGAGACTGCGGAATTTCCACGAGCTTCCATGCCAATGCGCCCTGAGAGTCGTACGCGCGCGTCGTCTTGCTGCCTGTAGGCGTCCAGCGAGAGTAGGTGTCGGGATCGGGTCTCATGTGCCCGTACTCTTCGACGATCACCACGCCATTGCCCACGTCCTTCCCCTGCACCCGCACATGCCCCCAGAGGAGGGCAGGACGCACTTCGTCGAAGCCCCTGAGAGCGTATTCAAGATCCCGGCGGGGAAGCTGGCGACCCACGATTTCCTTGAGCAACCGAAGCATCCGCTGCGGGAGAAGGATGGGGCTTAAGAAGATTTCGAGGAGGTGCGTGTGCGAGCTGTCCTCCTAATCAAAAACTATTAATAACACCGCCGAGGGAAATGCCTAGTGCCGCAAACGAAATTCATCGTCATCACGGGCGGGGTCCTCTCGGGCCTTGGCAAGGGCATCGCGTCCGCGAGCATCGGCAAGCTCCTCAGCTCTCAGTACCGCGTCGTGCCCATCAAGCTCGACGGCTATCTCAACGTCGACCCCGGCACGATGAACCCGATCGAGCACGGCGAGGTCTTCGTGCTCGACGACGGGGGCGAGGTCGATATGGACTTCGGCCACTACGAGCGCTTCCTCGGCGTGACCTGCAAGTTCGAGTGGAACCTCACGATGGGCAAGGTCTTCGACGCGATCCGCCAGCGCGAGCGCCGCGGCGACTACCTCGGCAAGACCGTGCAGTTCATCCCCCATGTCGTCGACCACATCAAGGAGCACCTCCTCGCGACCGCGAGGAAGGAGAAGGCGGACGTCATGCTCGTGGAGGTGGGCGGCACCGTGGGCGACCTCGAGAGCGAGCTCTACGTCGAGGCCGTGCGCCAGCTCAAGTACGCGGTCGGCGAGCGCAACGTCTTCTACGTCCACCTCACCTACATCCCGATCCCGAGCGGCGTGAACGAGCAGAAGTCGAAGCCCACGCAGCAGTCGGTCGCGCTCCTGCGCTCGCGCGGCATCCAGCCCAACCTCATCATCGGGCGCTGCAAGGAGATGATCAGCCCGAGCGTGCGCAGGAAGATCGCGATGTTCTGCGACGTCCCCGAGGAGGCTGTCGTCACGGGCATCGACGTCGACAACGTCTACAAGATCCCGCTCCACCTCGCTGAGCAGGGCGTGACCGAGATCATCGGGAAGCACTTCGAGATTCCCCTGAACCCCGACATCGGCGCATGGGAGGAGCTGCTCACTGCGCCCGCCGAGCGCACGGTCCACATCGCGATCTGCGGCAAGTACACGAAGCTCGGCGACTCGTACGCGAGCGTGATCGAGGCGCTCAACCACGCGGGGGCGCACGTGCGCGCGAAGGTGAAGGTCCACTGGATCGAGACGACCGACATCGAGACGGGCAAGAAGGACGCGGACGAGGTCCTCAAGGGCATCGACGGCGTCATCGTCCCCGGCGGCTTCGGCGCGCGCGGCGCCGAGGGCAAGATCGCGGTCATCGAGCGCTGCCGCACGCAGGGCATCCCCTACCTGGGCATCTGCTACGGCATGCAGCTCGCCGTCATCGAGTACGCGCGCCACGTCAAGGGGCTCGCGGGTGCGAACAGCACGGAGATCGACGCGCAGACGCCGCACCCCGTGATCGACCTTCTCCCGGAGCAGCGTGGGGTCACGGACAAGGGCGCGACGATGCGCCTTGGCGGCCACGACGTGCGCATCCGCAAGGGCACGCAGGCGCACGGCATGTTCGGCGACATCGCGCGGCTGCGCTTCCGGCATCGGTGGGAGGTCGACCCCGGGTACGTCAAGAGGCTCGAGGACGAGACGCTCGTCTTCTCGGGCACGGATGGCGACGGCAGGATCATGCAGGTGCTCGAGCTCAAGGGCCACCCGTTCTTCATGGGCACGCAGGCGCACCCCGAGCTCACGAGCAGGCTGGAAGCGCCGAGCCCGTTCTTCCTCGGCCTCATGAAGGCCGCGGTCGCAAGAGAGGAGAAGTAGGCGTCATCGCCTGCCGGTCGCGGGATACTCCCCGAGCGGCGTTCCCTTGCGCTTCTCGAAGACGGTGAACGCGACGGCGTAGATTCCGGGTGCCGGCCCATCGCGCACGCTCACGGTGCCCGACACGTACTTCCCCCGGGAGAGCGCTGCGGGCACGGACCCGCATCCTGCATCGAGCAGGATCTCCCTGTCGTACCCTTCGATCTTCATCCCCCTCACCCATCCGGCGCATCCCGGGGGCCGCATGCTGAACGCATACTCCACGATCCCCTCGAGCGGCACCGCCCCCGCGCGCT
>JAJPEB010000025.1 GCA_023252315.1 Candidatus Woesearchaeota archaeon
GGTCGTCGCCCGACCGCAACGCACAAAAGGGGGCGCGAACGCACGGCACGCATGGCACGCACACGTCCCGAGAAGGCGATGCTCGCGCTCGCGCTGCTCGGCATGCTCGCGGCGGCGTACGGCCTCTCGCTCCACTACAGCGGCGACAGCTCGCACTTCTGCGACATCGGCACGAGCTTCAGCTGCGACAAGGTGAACAAGAGCCCCTGGTCCACGCTCTTCGGCGTCCCCGTGGCGCTGCTCGGCATGCTCGCGTACGCCGCTGTCCTGCTCCTCGTCCTCAAGCGCGCGAGCGTCGAGCGCGCCCTCGCGTTCACCCGCAAGGATTTCTTCGGCTACATGCTGGTGTTCGTGTGCGCGATGCTCCTCTTCCAGGCGTACCTCACGGCGATGGAGATCACGCAGATCCACACGTACTGCCTTGTCTGCCTCGTGAGCCAGGCGACCGTGATCGCGCTCGCCTGCGTCGTCTTCGCGGCGTGGCGCTCGTCGTGAGGATGCCTCTCTTCGCGCGGGAGGGCTCCGCCCCGCGCAGACCAATACGTATATAAATAAGCAAGTATAGGAAAAGAGCTACTAGAATACCCCGAAATTGGCACAGGTGACGACATGGAAAGCGACTACGTGACCATGGAGAAGGCGGACAGCCTCATCAGGCGCGCGAAGCCCCTCATGGAGGCCGCGCGCAGGCTCAAGCGCGAGATCGAGACGATCGCCGCGGGCTACGACTACGACAGGGTGCTGCTCGAGCAGGGGCGCACGCGCATCGAGGGGCTCGCGCAGCGGCTCGCGCGCAAGCTCGAGAAGCTCGAGGAGATGGGCTGCTACGTGAAGGACCTCGACATCGGCATCGTGGACTTCCTGTGCCGCTTCGAGGGACGCGACGTCTTCCTCTGCTGGAAGCTCGGCGAGCCGCGCGTGACCCACTGGCACGAGATCAACGAGGGGTTCGCGCACCGCCAGGCCATCTGCGACCTCACGCAGCTCGAGCTCGACTGGTTCGAGATCCCTATGCTCGAGAAGAGCGCGAAGCGCCAGGAAGGGTAGCGTCCGCGCGGGCCTGCGCCTTGTGCCGCAGCTGGTCCTCGATCGCGTCGAGGCCGCGCTGCGCGACCGTGAGCGCGTCCCATCCGCGCTGCCTATCGGACACGAGCGTCGCGCCCGGGTACGTGACGCGCACGTGCGCCTCGCACTCGTGCCGGCCCGCCTCCTTGCCCGACACCTTCAGGTGCACCACGAGCTGCGCCTCGTGATGCGCGAGGCGCTCGATGCGCTCCGCGTGGCGCATGACCGCGCCATGGAGCCTCTTCGCCGAGAACTCGTCGAGCCCGAGCGCATCGAGCCCCACGTACTTGATTTCCGCCATGCGACACCTCCCTGCGCGAGGAGGGAGAGGCGTCCAGGTTAAAATATCTGAGCCCGCGGGCGCCGAAAGGATTATACGTGCGCGGGAAGGCGTCGCGTCCATGGCGCGCCCCGACGACGAGCTCGAGCTCCTCAAGGGCGAGTATCCCGGCGCGACGTACTACCTGCGCTTCGACACGCCGTTCCATCTCCTGCTCGCGACGATACTGAGCGCGCAGTGCACGGACGTGGCCGTGAACAAGGCGACGCCCGCGCTCTTCGCGCGCTACGCGCGGCCCGAGGACGTGCTCGCGTCGTCGGAGGAGGAGCTGTGCGGCTACATCACGACGATCACGTTCTTCCAGGCGAAGGCGAGGCACATCATGAGGGCCTGCGCGGCGCTCGTGCGCGATTTCGGGAGCGAGGTGCCCTCCGACCTGGCCAAGCTCGTCTCGCTCGCGGGCGTCGGGCGCAAGACCGCGAACGCGATTCAGCAGAACGCGTTCGGGATCGTCGAGGGCGTCATCGTGGACACGCACGTCATCCGGATCGCGCAGCGCCTGCGCTGGACGCTGCAGAAGGACCCCGAGCGCATCGAGCGCGACCTCGTCGCGATCTTCCCGAAGGGGGAGTGGAAGCGCCTGCCGCACCTGCTCAAGGCGCATGGGCAGCGCTGCTGCACGGCCCAGCGCCCCGCATGCGGGCGGTGCCCCTTGCGTGGGACATGCCCGAGCGCGGGCAAGGTGTAGCTCCTGCGCATTGCAAACCCAGATAAATCCCCTGGCCCTCGGGAGAGGATGCGACGCGGCGCCATCCTCTTCCTCCTCGCGGCCCTCTTCGCGTTCGCGCTCCCGACGCCCACGCACGAGAGCGGAGGCCCCTCGGCCTGCCCGGCGCATCTCGACATCGCGGATCTCGGCAGCGCCTGCGTCGCGCTCTCGCCCGGGTTCCAGCTGCGCATGCACCCGCTCAGCGTCATCCCGCTCGCGGCAGGGGCGTTCGGCGGCACTGGCGCGCGCCCGGGCTCCCAGGACGCCTCGATAGCCCTGGCGCTGCTCGCGGGCAAGCTCATCGCGGCGTTCGGCCTCGCGTTCCTGCTCTCGAAGATCGGAAGCCCGCGACCTGCGCGCGGGCCCGATCCAGGGCGGCTCGCGAAGGAAGAGAGGAAGCGGCCCGAGAAGGAATGAGCCCTCGCGCCGTCCCGCAACGCTTTAATACGCTCTCCCCGCCTCCCGCGGCATGGGAATCCCGCTCGAGCCTGCGTCCGCGATCCCCGAGCGCAGGCATGGCGAGGAGGACGAGTTCCGCACGCTCACGAAGGAGATGGATGCGCGCCGCCGCGGCGAGGGCGCGCTCGAGGGCGTCAAGCGCGTGGTCGCGGTGCATTCGGGCAAGGGCGGCGTCGGCAAGACCTTCCTCGCCGTGAACGTCGCGTACGCGCTCGCTGAACGCGGCTTCGAGGTCGGCATCCTCGACGCGGACGTCGACTGCCCGAACGTCCCGAAGTTCCTCGGCATGCGCGAGCGCCTCTATGTCGACGAGCGCAAGCGCTTCGTGCCCGTGCGCCACCGCGGCGTCAAGGTCGTGAGCATGGGGCTCACGCGCGACGACGAGGGAGAGCCGTTCCTCATCCGCGGCCCCGCGAAGCATCGCGTCGCGATCGACCTGCTCATGGGCAGCGACTGGGGCGCGCTCGATTTCCTGCTCGTCGACCTCCCTCCCGGCACCGCGGACGTGCCGATGAGCCTCTTCGAGTTCGGCGACGTCGAGGGCATCCTCTACGTCACGACCCCGCAGAAGGAGGCGCTCATCGACACGCGCAAGAGCATCCGCATGGGGCGCACGTTCGCGCTCGCGCAGATCGGCCTCGTCGAGAACATGTCGGGGCCCATCTTCGGCAGGGACAGGGCGCTCGCGCTCGCGCAGGACGAGGGCATCCCCTACCTCGGATCGATCCCGCTCGACGAGCGCATCCTCTCCATGAACGAGCGCGGCGACATCGCGTTCACTGACGTCTCGCTCGAGCCCGTCGCGGCGCCGATCGTGGACGCGGTGGCGCGGCCGAGGGAGACGGGAAGATGAAGGCCGCCGGGATCTAGAGCGCGCTGTTGCCCGGGACATGAGCCCGGATCAGGCGCGTCCTCCCTTTCCTCCCCACTCCCCCATCTCGCGGGTGTTGTCCGTCACGCGCCGGGGAGGAGCGCCAGCATGCGAAGCTGCGCGAGAAGCGCCTCTCTCCCCTCGAAGCGGATCGCCTGCATGCCGAGCGCACGCGCCGCCTCGCAGTTCTCTTCCTTGTCGTCGATGAGGAGGCATTCCCCGGGATCCGCATGCAGGTCCGAGAGGATGCGCAGGAAGAACTCGCGATCGGGCTTCCCTACCCCGAGTTCGCACGAGAAGTAGCAGCGCCCGAAGAGCGCGAGCATCTCAGGATGATCCTTGCGCGTCGCCTCGACAGTGAAATGGTTGTTGTTCGACGCGATGGCGAGCCTGTACCTCCCCTTGAGTGCCTTCGCGACTGAGATCGCGCCCGCGTTCGGATGCACGCCTTCGATGACGATCCTCTCCATATCCTCGACCCCGATCTCTTTCCCGATTCCCTCCCCCACGCGCTGCGCGAACAGCGCGAAAGGGATCTCGCCGCGGTTGAGCAGGCGCATCGGCTCGCGAAGCGCGCGGTTGATTTCTTCCTCGGACGCGCCCGTGAGCGAGGAGATCCCCGCAAGGATGGACCGCTTGTAGCCTATCATGAGCACTTCGCCTACGTCGAAGAGCACCGTCGTGATCATCTATTTCGGGTCCTCGTATCCCTTGTCCTCGACCTCTCGCGCGAGCTCCTTGCCGCCCGATCGCGCGATGCGCCCGTCCCGCATGACGTGGACCCTGTCCGGCACCACGTAGCCGAGGATGCGGTTGTAGTGCGTGATGATGAGGATGCCGTGCCCTGGCCCGCGCAGCTCGCCGATGCCCGAGGCGACCGAGCGCAGCGCGTCCACGTCGAGCCCCGAGTCCGTCTCGTCGAGCACCGCGAACGCGGGATCGAGCAGGAGCATCTGGAGGATCTCCATCCGCTTCTTCTCGCCGCCAGAGAAGCCCGCGTTGAGGTAGCGCTTCGCGAACGCGGGGTCCATGCCGAAGCGCTCCATCCGGTCCATCAGCATCGCATGGAACTCGACGACATCGAGGTCCTGCCCGCGCACCGCGTTGACCGCTGCGCGCAGGAAGCTCTCGACCGTGACGCCGGGGATCTCGACGGGGTACTGGAAGCTCAGGAAGAGCCCCTTGCGGGCGCGCTCGTCCGGCGCCATCCCCACGATGTCCTCCCCGCCGAGCAGTATCTGCCCCGACGTGACCTCGTACTTGGGGTGTCCGGCGATGGAGTACGCGAGGGTGGACTTGCCCGAGCCGTTCGGGCCCATGATCGCGTGCGTCTCGCCGTCCTTGATGGTGAGGTCGACGCCCTTGAGGATCTCCTTCCCGTCGATGCGCGCGTGCAATTCCTTGATCTCGAGCTTCATTGGTCGTCCTCCTGCTTTCCCGCGCCATCCGCCACGGGCATCCCTGCCTTGCGTATCGCGTCTTGCGCCGTGCGCAGCGCGAGCATCGCGCACTTCATGCGCACGACGCCGATCGGTATCCTGAGCATTCCCGTCATCGATTCCTGCCCGAGGCCGAGCGCGTGCGCCGCCTCCATCCCCTTGAGCTTGCGTGTGAGCATGCTCGCGCTCGCCTGGCTGATCGCGCACCCCTTGCCCTCGAAGGCCGCGTCGGCGATCTTCCCGTGCTCGACGACGAGGAACATCTCGATCTCGTCGCCGCACAGGGGATTCTTCCCGCGAGCGGACGCCGTCGCGTCCGGGACCCTGCGCCTGTTGCGCGGGTTGCGGTAGTGGTCGAGGATGTTCTCCCGGTAGAGCAGCTGCTCCTGCGTGAGCTCGCCCTCGCCGACCTGGTCGCGGTCGACGCCGCCGGCGCTCCGGCCGGCGCCATTGCCGCTCATCCGAACACCTCGCGCACGGAGGACAGCGCGCGCACGAGCACGTCGATGTCGTCGCGCGTCGTGTAGATGCCCACGCTCGCGCGCGAGGTCGAGTCCACGCCGAGCATGCAGTGCAGCGGCTGCGCGCAGTGATGGCCCGCGCGCACCGCGACGCCGTGCCCGTCGAGCACCGCGGCCACGTCGTGGGGGTGGACGCCCTCGAGCGTGAACGAGATCGCGCCGATGCGCCCCTCGGCCGCCTGCGGCCCGATGATCGAGAGGCCCGGGACCGCCGCGAGCAGGGGCAGGGCGTACGCGACGATGTCGCGCTCGTGCGCGGCGATCCGCCCGTGGCCGATGGAGCGCAGGAAGCGGGCGGCCGCGCCCATGCCGATCGCGCCCGCGATGTTCGGGGTGCCCGGCTCGAAGCGCATCGGCGGCTCCGCCCATGTCGTCTCCTTGATCGTGACCTCGTGCACCATCTCGCCGCCGAACCATGCGGGCGCCATGCGCGCGAGCAGCTCGCGCCGCCCGTAGAGCGCGCCGATGCCCGTGGGGCCGTACATCTTGTGGCCGCTGCACGCGTAGAGGTCGCAGCCGATCTCCTCCACGTCCACGCGCAGGTGCGGGACCGCCTGCGCGCCGTCGATGACCGTGAGCGCGCCCGCGGCGCGCGCGAGCTCGCAGATCTCCTTGGCGGGATTGATGGTGCCGAGCACGTTGCTCGCGTGCGAGAACGCGACGACGCGCGTCGCGGGGCCTATCGCCGCGCGCATGCGGGCCATGTCGAGCGTGAAGTCGGGGCGCACCGGGATGACGACGAGGGCCATGCCGTGGCGCTTCGCGAGCTGCTGCCACACGACGAAGTTGCTGTGGTGCTCCATCGCCGTGACCACGATCTCGCCGCCATCGAACGTGGGGACGAGCGAGTGCGCGGCGATGTTGATGCTCCCCGTCGTCCCCGAGGTGAACACGATCTCATCGGCGTGCGCGCCGAGCAGCCGCGCGACATCCGCGCGCGCCTCCTCGTACGCCGCCGTCGCTTCCTCCGCGAGCGCGTGGACGCCGCGATGCACGTTCGCGTACGAGCGCGAGTAGAAGTCGTCCATGGCGTCGAGCACGGCTGAGGGCTTCTGCGCGCTCGCGGCGCTGTCGAGATACACGAGCCGCTTGCCGTGCACGCTGCGCGAGAGCGCCGGGAACATCGCGCGCACCGCGGCGAGATCGCCCGCTGCGCTCCCGTCGGCCGCGGCGCTCATGCGGAGCCCTCCAGGCGCGAGAGGAGCACGCCCCTCGCCTCCTCTCCCTGCGCGCCCATCGCCGCGAGCACGTCCGCGAAGAATCCCTCGACGATGAGGCGCATCGCGTGTACCCGCGGGATGCCGCGCGCGAGGAAGTAGAAGACCTTCTCCTCGTCCAGCTGCCCGAGCGAGACGCCGTGGCTGCAGCGCACGTCCTCGTTGCGGATCTCGAGGTTGGGCGTCGCGTCCATGCGCGCGTCGTCTGAGAGCAGCAGCGTCTCCTGCTTCTGGTACGCGTCGCAGCCGCGCGCGCGCTCGTCGATGCGGATGAGCCCCTCGTAGACGCCCGAGCTCGCGCCGAGCATGACCGCGCGCGTGAGCATGTTGCTCGTGCTCTTGTCGCCGAGATGGATCATGCGGCTGCGCACGTCGTAGCGCTCGCTCCCCGCGCCGAGGAAGACGCTCATGTAGCGCGCGTCGCTGCCCTTGCCCGAGAGGCACGACGTGACGTCGATCCCGCACCCGCCGTGCGACGCGTCGAGCCACGAGACCGCTGCGTCCGCGAGCAGGAGCGCGAACCTGCGCGCGCGCGTCGCCTCGCCCCACGAGCAGTACGTGAGGCGCGCGTCCTCGCGCAGCACGATGTCGACGCTGAACGCGCCTTCTCCCAGCTCGACGATGCGCGCGCTCGCGCCCGGCTCGACGAGGATGACGATGCGGTCGCCGTCCTCGGGCGAGATGCGGAGCCCCTCCTCCTCCTCGCCTGCGCCCTTGGGGATACGCACCGCGAGCACATTGCGGGACTCCAGTGCGCTCCACTCCGCCGCGTGCGCGAGCAGCGCGTCCGCTTCCTCGATGGTGGCGTGCGCTTCGGCGTTGCGGAGGATGGTCGGCATGTGCGGTTCTCGGTTTTGATGATGGACGTTTTTGTGCGCTGCGGAGCTCCTACTGCGGCTCCGCCGCAGCACCTACGAAAAGTGCCCTGCATGAATCGGGCACTTTTCTGTCGGACTCCAAGGCAGCGCAGGAATTTGTGGAATTGCCCATCTTTGTGCGTTCATTGTTATTTCCTATCCCAATCCCCTACCCGACGCTCCCTTCCATCTCGAGCTCGATGAGCTTGTTGAGCTCGACGCTGTACTCGAGCGGGAGCGCCTTCACGATGGGCTCGATGAATCCCGAGACGACCATCTGCCTCGCCTGCTCCTCCGAGAGCCCGCGGCTCATGAGGTAGAAGATCTCGTCCGTGCCGATCCTGCCGACCGTCGCCTCGTGCGCGATCTCGACCTGGTTGTTCTCGATCCTCATCATCGGGTACGTGTTGTTCGTGCTCTTGTCGCCGACGAGCAGCGCGTCGCACTCGACCGAGACCTTGCTGTGGACCGCGCGCGGCATGACCTTCACGAGGCCGCGGTACGTGCAGATGCCGCCGTCCTTGCTGATGCTCTTGCTCGCGATCGTGCTGCTCGTGTGGGGCGCCGCGTGGATGACCTTGCTGCCCGTGTCCTGGTGCTGGCCCGCGCCCGCGAACGCGATGCCGAGGCTGTCGGACCTCGCGCGCTCGCCCACGAGCACGCTGCACGGGTAGAGCATCGTCACGCCCGAGCCGAGGTTGCCGTTGATCCACTCGACGACGCCGTCCTCCTGCACGATCGCGCGCTTCGTGTTGAGGTTGTACGTGTTCCTGCTCCAGTTCTCGACGGACGAGTAGCGCACGCGCGCGCCCTTGAGCACGTGCAGCTCGACGCAGCCCGCGTGCAGCGCGGACGAGTTGTACTGCGGCGCGGAGCAGCCCTCGATGTAGTGCACCTCGCTGCCCTCGTCCGCGATGATGAGCGTGTGCTCGAACTGGCCGCCGCGCTCGGCGTTCATGCGGAAGTACGCCTGGAGCGGGATGCGCAGCTTCACGCCCTTGGGGACGTAGATGAAGGTGCCGCCCGACCAGACCGCCGCGTGGAGCATGACGAACTTGTGGTCGTTGACCGGCACGCACGACGTCATGAAGTACTTCCTGACGGTGTCGGGATACCGCTGGACCGCGACGTCCATGTTCGTGAAGACGACGCCCATGTCCTCCCATTCCTTCTTGAGGTTGTGGTAGACGATCTCGGAGTCGTACTGCGCGCCCACGCCCGAGAGCGAGTGCTTCTCCGCCTCCGGGATGCCGATGCGCTCGTACGTCTTGCGGATGTCGTCGGGGAGGTCGTCCCAGCTCCGGCTCTCCCTCGCCTTGGGCTGCACGAAGAACCGTATCTTGTCCATGTCGGCGATGAGCGGCGAGAGGTCGGGGCCCCACGCGGGGAATCTCGTCTTCTCGTAGAGGCGCAGCCCCTCGAGGCGCTTGCCGAGCATCCAGTCGGGCTCGCGCTTCGCCGCGCTGATCGTGCGCACCACCTGCTCGTTCACGCCCGGCGGCGTCTCGAAGGAGGGGTCGTGCGCGTTCGCGTCGTCGTAGCGCGAGCGGTCGATCTCGAGGTCGAATCCCGCGTCGGCCTTCGCCTGGAGGATGGGGAGCGCCATCGCTCACTCCTCGTACTGGGGGACGTCGGGGTCTCTGGGCGAGATGCCTTCCTCGTACTCCTCGAGCATCTCGAGCGCGCGCTCCATGCCCCTGCCCTGCACGCCCTTGCGCTTGGCCTCCTCGAGGTCCTCGTCTGGCGTCATGCCCTTCATGGGAGGAAGGCTCTCGGTCGGCGGGGCCTCGACGGGGACGTCCTCCGTGAGGTCGTTGAGCGCGTTCGCCTCCTGCGCGTCCACGCGCCTGCCGTCCGCCGTCGCGTCGTAGTGCTTCATCGCGCTCACCTGAAGCAGATGTCGCAGTCGCGCGGCATGTCCGCGAGCTGCGCGTGCAGCCTGCAGAGCAGGCCGCCTTCCTTCGCCTTCGCGAGGAGCGCCTGGGTCTGCGCGACCATGGACTGCCTGTCGTTGATGAGGGCCGCGGCGTTGCGCACGTCGCCCGCGAGCTCGTCCGGGAAGCCCGCCTTCGCGCGCCTGTCGTTGAGGTAGTTGCTGACGGCAGCCTCCGTGACGCCGAGCAGGAGCGCGATCTCCTTCTGCGATCTCCCGCGCTCCTTGAGGGCTATCGAGAGCTCGCGCCGGATCGCGGGGAGGATGTAGAACACCTCGACTTCCTGGGGCTGGAGCATCACGTGCATGGTTAACTATGGTTAATCGTCGAGATTTAAATAGGTTGTTGCACGATGGCCGCTGCCGAGAACCGGGAGCGCACAAGGGGTCCGCTCGGCCCTACTTCGCATTTATCGCGAGCCTGCGCTCCGACACGATCTCGCGCCCCCGAGCCGTGATGCGCGCGGTCGTGTACGGCCTGCCGTTCGCCTCGCTGCGCGCGTGCTCGACGAGCGCGATCATGCCGTAGAACGCGAGCACCCTGCAGTGCGCGCGCACGCTCGCGTAGTTCGTGTTGAGGCGCGTCTCGAGCTCGCGCATCGACCGCTCCTCCTCGGCGAGCAGCACGAGGATGCCCTGCTCGATGTCGAGGCCACCCTTGCGCGCCATGCGGCATACTCATAGCAAGGCTTATATCTTGCCATGCCACAATGAGGCAGCATGTCGCGGCGCGTGGAGCTCTCGCTCGGCGAGGCGGAGATCGCGATGCTGCTCGAGTGGGCGCTCGTCGCGGAGACCTCGACGGGCATCACGCAGCGCGAGCGGGATCTCGTGCGCAGGCTGGAAGAGGCGAGGGGAGCGCTGGCCGCGCGCATGCGCATCTAGGCAGCATGCGAAGAGAGGCCCGGAGCAGCACAGGAGATCGAGGAACGAGCGAGCAGGCAAGCGAGAGAATAGCGGCGAGATCCTCAGCCCGTGATGTCCTGGGGCAGCGACTGGACCGTGATCGGCTGCTCGATGAACTGGCCGTAGCGGTACTTCATCTTCACCGTCATCGTGTCCGTGTAGACCCTGCTCTGGGGGCTGCCGCCCGTGATCGTGCACGTGACCGTCTGGGGCGCGCCGTTGTAGAGCGTGACCGACCCCTTGTTGCTGTTGCCGAGGCGGTAGCACTGCACGAGCGCCTGCGGGTCCGTGAGGTCCACTTCCATGTCGACCTTGAACTTGTCCGCGTTGCGCACGCTCGGGTCGCAGTCCTCGCCCTGCTTGCGGCTGTAGAACTCGCCCGGGCCCACGTGCTCGACCACGATGTTCACCTGGACCTTGTTCTCGCCGAGCGGGTTCTGCGTGACCTGCGACACGTGGACGGGGCCGCCCGAGTTGTGCACGAGCTTGTCGCCGGTGAGCGTGCACAGCGTGCTGTCCTGCACGTTCTCGACGATGTCCTTCTTGAAGCACAGCTGCGTCGTCGCGGTGTTCTGGTAGTCGTAGCAGACGCTCCCGCGCAGCGTGATGATGTCGTTGCCCTGCAGCTTGCCCTGGTAGTTGAGGTTCTCGAACACGAAGTTCGCGATGAGGCCGCCGATGATCGTGCCGTCGAAGTTCTTGCGCGAGCCGCGCAGCGTCTCCTTGAGCGACTGGTGCAGGTCGGCGTCGGTGAGGCCGAACGTGCTCGGGTTGATGCCCTCGATCTTCGCCGTGAAGTAGGGGTTGTCCGTGCCCGTGCCGACATCCGCCTCGCCCACGTTCTCGACCACGATGTTGACCGCGAAGGGGAACTTGCCGCCGTCGAACACCTGCGGGGGCGGAGCGCCGTTCTGCAGGAAGAGGTTGAGCGCGACGTTGCCGCCGATGAACGGGTCCGTCGGGTTCTTCTGGGTGTTCCCGCCCGAGCATCCCGCGAGCAGGAGCAGCGAGAGTGCGAGCGTCGCTGCGAGCGTGCGGTCCATCGAGAGGCGTCCTGACGACGGCATATTAAAAGGGTTTCGGTTTTGCGGATTGCAGGTAAATCCGAAAGAAGACGCGAGCTCGTCGAATGGACCACTCCCGAATGACAACCTATTTCAAACGAGCCCGGCTCCTGACGCTATGCTCCGCAGCCTCGAGGCGATAGCCGCAGAAGGAGATTTCGACAGGCGGCGTTACGGCGACAAATCCGCGCTTCTCGCGCAGCTCATAGTGGATATCGAGGAGCAGGGATTCCGCTGCGTGAAGCCCTCCGGCTATACCGCAGATACCGAAGGCGCGAGCGAATCGGAGCTGCGCATCGCATACGAGGACCTCACGGGAAGAATAGAAACATCCATCGACGGGAAGCGCGTCGGGGCGCTCTTCTGTCGCAGCTCGGGACATGAGGAGCTCTCAGGCGCGAACGAGAGCATCCCCGTGCTCTACGACGAGCGCGATCCGGAGGGAAGCTGGGCACGTTTCAAGGATGCCTATGGGCGCGTGCGCGGGAGCGATGGCAAGCCAGTGCTGCTGCAGAACCTCGTGGGAGATCTCAGCCGGAAGGAGCGCTTTGCGGTAAGGAAGGTGCACGAGTACGCATGGCCCGGGCTCCCAGGCGGAACAGAAATGATAGGTGTCAGGACTACGAATGCTCCTTCGTTCGTCACGCAGACGAATGCGGCGATTATCGAGGCTGCGGCGAATGCCGGGCTCCCTTTGCCGCAGTGGCCAAAAGATGAGGAGGAAGGAGAGCCGCACGAGCTCACGCTGCACATGTACGTAGAGGGCGGTCCTCACCTGGGCATCGTATCGGCGAACAGCGTCTGGGCTCTCGAGCACCACGACCCCCTGGGAAGCCTCTTCTTCAGCATGGCGAATTCCTTCGCAGATGAAGGCCATAGCCTGGATGCGCAAGGAAACATCGTCAATCTGGCAG
>JAJPEB010000130.1 GCA_023252315.1 Candidatus Woesearchaeota archaeon
GCGATTCCAAGTTATAGATGGCTAGTTCCCAGTCAGCCTATTTCTTCCCGTGCCCGCCCTTCCCCTTGCCCGGCAGGAACCGGCCCTTCGCGTCCCTGCCGCTCGCCTTGGCCCCGTCCCCGTGCAGCTCTTTCTCCGCCTGCGCGTCCAGCCTCTCGCGCAGCTCGTCCGCCTTCTTCTCCTCGCGCCGCAGCGCGGCCTTCTCGGACGCCTCGCGCATGCGCTCTTTCACGTCGTGCGCAGGGTGCGCGTGGCCCGCCGCGGGATGCGCGTGCGCGCCGTGCCCTTGCGGCTCGCGCTTCATCGGCGCCGGGTGGACATGCTCGTTCGTCTCCTTGAGCTTGCGCGAGAGAGCGCGCCTGTGCTTGCGGCGCATGAACGCGACGACGAGGATGATGAGGACCGCGACCGCGAGGAAGCCCAGCGCGCCGAAGACGAGCTGCTGGGATGGCGGCTGCGGCGCCGACGCCGTGCTCGGGATGCGCGCCTGCAGCACGACCTGCTTCGCGTCGTCGCGCGCGTTGACGGAGAGCGTGAAGCTGTGCGGGCCCGTCTGCCCCGGGTACGCGAAGAGGCGCAGCGCGCCCTCGCGCGCCTGCCCCGCCGGCACGACGATGACGCTGCCGGGCTCGATCACCGCGTTGCCCCACGGGTCCGTGCCCTGCACCGAGAGCACGTACGCCTTGCTCTCGGGCCAGTTGTTCCTGATCGTGAAGGGGTAGATGGCGCCGTTCTGCGGATCGACGTCCTGCAGCTCGACGATGTCGACGACCGTGAGCTCGTCGCCCACGCCGTGCGTGCAGGTGCCGCTCGAGACGATAGGCACGCGCAGCGCGCCAGAGAAGACCTCCTCCTGCCCGGGCGCCACGGGATACTCCGCAGTCACGACGACGTCGGTCGGGAGCAGCGGCGCGCACTCGGGGATGCGCACGAGCAGGTCGTCGAGGAGGCGCTCGCCGGGCTGGATGTCGTGCAGCTCCTTGCTCGCCGAGAGTCCGAGTCTCGGCACCTCGACCTTGAGGACCATGTTGCGCATGGGATAGGGGCGGCTGTTGAAGAGCGCCGCGTGCACGAGCATGCTCCTGCCCTGCATCGGCGACTGCGGCTCGACCGAGAGCCCGTCGATCACGAGGTCGCACGCGTCGCCGAGCGCGTTGCGGTCGACATCGCTCTGGTCGGGGTTCGCCGCGAGCGGGCAGTTGTCGAGCACGTCGGGGACGTGGTCGCAGTCAGAGTCCGCGAACGCGCCGTCCTGGTTCTGGATCACGCAGCCGCCGAACGTCGGGTTGACCACCGTGACCGCGTGCGCCGCGGGGATCGGGCAGGCGAGGAGGAGGGAGAGCGCGAGGGCGAGGAGAGCGGGGCGCGGCATCATCGCGTCCCTTTGAGGAGGAGTATATAAAAGTTCAGCATCGGGTCCTTGAGGGGCGACGAGCGCAGCCATGGTGTCAGAAGGAGTAGTGGATGCCTATGCCCGCGCGCGTGCCTGTCGCCGAGACCGCGCGCGCGCCATGCTCGCCGCCGATCCTCCACTGCGTGGCCTCGCTGCGCACGCTCGCGTCGACGCCGAAATGCTGCGTGAGGTTCTGCCTCAGGTCGATCGCGAGCGTCGTCGAATCCCCCATCGCGAGGTTGTAGGCGCCGAACCGCTGCCTGTCCGGCGTGAGCGTGCTGAAGCGCGCCTCGACGCTGCCGGGGCGCTGCGCTCCCCATCGCAGCCTGCCGAACGCGCTGAAGCCGCGGCCCGTGAACTCGCCCGCGAGCGGCCCCGTGCCCTGCGCGTTCGACGTCGTCGCCTCGTACGTCACCATGAGCGTGCTGCGGTCCATGCGCCCCGCCCTCACGCCGAGGCCCACCGTCCCGCTCGCGCCGCTGTCCTTGTCCTTGCGGCCGGCGCCGAACGTGTTGGAGTAGGTGCTCGCGCCCGCATGCAGGACAGGACCGACCTTGCCGCCCGTCGACACGTACGCGTTGAGGCTCGCGTGCGTGGTCGTGACCTGCTCGGGCCCGAACGCGCGACCCTGCTCCCTGTCGCCGGGCGTCGCGAGCTTCCCGACGCCGATCTCCGCGGTCACGTTCGCGTGCGGCGAGACGGAGTGGTAGCGCAGCGACATGTCGGTGAACGCCCACGGCGTGCCGAGCCCGAGCTCCTTCCAGGCCCCGCTAGGGAGGCGCTGTGCGAGGTGGTTCGCGACGTCGCCGCTGCTCGCGATGAGCGAGATCTCGCCGCCGAGCGGCCCCTGCGCGGAAGGCGCTTGCGGCCTCGCGAGAGGGGCGGGAGAGACGGGAGCCGTGGGAGCCTGCGGCGACGGGGGCGGCTGCGAGGGCGCAGCGGGTCCCGGCGCAGGCGCCTTCGCGATCGTGACGCACACGGGCGAGGAAGCGATGACGGGAGAGCAATCGCCCGGGCCGGGATGGGGATTGTAGAGCTGGAGCACGAGGCGCCCGGAGCGGCCCTCGATATTCTTGGCGGTGACCTCGTAGCTGCCGCCCTTGCGCGTCGCGCCCGGAGCGCCGAGCAGCCGGTACTCGAGGCCCGCATCCCGCTGCACGCGCGTGAGCCTGGGGATCTCGATCTCGACCGAGCCGACGAAGGCGGGAAGCTGCGCGCATGCGGGATCGCACCGCTCCTTCCTCGGCAGGCTCACGAGGTAGGACCGCGGCGCGTCGGTCCCCTGCGCGATGCCCTTGACGGAGAAGGCGGGGATCACGCCGTACTCGGGGTGCGGCGCGCACGTGTCGCATACCTCGCCCGACGCTTCCGCGCGGCGCGGTGCTGCTGCGCGCTGCGGCGGCGCGCGAGCCGTGCCTGATGACGCCGCATAGGTGCGGGGCGCGGACTGCGCAGCGGCGGGGCGCGCCTGCGCGCCGAGCGCGAGCGTGCTCGCGAGGAGCGCTGCCGCCGCGGCGGTGCGCACGCCCGCCGAATAGGAAGAGATGCCCGATGTCACCTCTTCGACCTTGTCAACGAGCGCTGCCGCCCCGTACCTGCCGTCCCTGCGCCACCATGTGCCGAGCTCGCGCACGGCGGAGAAGAGCGCGTTCTCGCGGTACATCGCGACGCCGCGACGCGCGACGCCTGCCCCCGAGCATCGCTGCTCGAGGTCTGCGCTGTAGAGGAACGCATCCCGGAACCGCTTGATCATGCCCATGGGGAGAGGACGCGCGCCACGGCGCCGCGCCCGAGGAGGGGGATGCTCCTCCGATTTATAATTCTGCTGCAGCTCCACTTGCCAGTGATGGCGTTTTCGCACTGCGCATCTTCTCGCAGCGCCGCGTGCCCGAGAGAAGCCCCGGAGAATCCGGAGAGCGGAGGAAGGCCGGAGAAGCGGCACGGCCCATACCGCATCCAATCCACGGACAGGGCGGATCGCCGCGCCCCATGCGCGATTTTAT
>JAJPEB010000131.1 GCA_023252315.1 Candidatus Woesearchaeota archaeon
CCCTTCACGAGCGCGCTGCGCGCGAGCAGCGGCGCGATGTCGTACGAGAACTTGCGCGAGAGGAACTCCTTCGCGTACGCGAGCGCGAGGTGCTTGTCGGAAAAGCGCATCGGGGGCTCGGCGAGCGCCTTCCTCACCGCCTCGCGCACGACCCATACGCCGAGCGGCACCGTGTACTCGTCCGTGATGACCCTGATCGCGAGCACAGCGGACTGCCTGTGCATCCCGTGCAGGTGGTCGACGATGCCCAGGCGCGCCGCGTAGTAGCCGCCCGCGGTCTCCTTCGCGTACTCCTTGCGCCCCGCGTACGGCTCGTGGTCCGTCCAGAGCTGGCTCGACGAGAGGTGCTGCTCGAAGAGCTCGTACTGCCACACGTCGCCGAGCAGGAGGATGAGATAGTAGTTGCCGAGGTGGCCGCCGAAGTACGCGGCGCAGTCCGCCTCCGCGAACTCCTTGAGCTGCGCCATCTTGCCCTTCGCCGCGATGTCGTCGACCGCCGTGATGCTCCAGCGCGTCGGCACGAGCTTGCGCTCGGTCGCGAGGCCGAAGTTGCCCATGCTGAACGCCTTTGCGAGCGCGTACTGGTCGATGCCCCTGCGCGCGAGGTGCGCGAGCGCGTCGCTCGCCTTGAAATCCGTCGCGGACGCGGCCTTCTCCACCCTCGTGTCGATGGGCACGTTCTCCGCGATGCGCGCCTGCGAGAGCATGACGTTGGGGCCGTGCGGCGCCGCGTGCTCGCCCGGCGTGAGGCTGAACGTGGGCTTGCGCGCGAGGCTGATCTCGACATCCACGGGCCGCTTCGCGAGGCTCACCTCGCGCGTCATGTCGACAAGCCTGTCCTGCGAGCCCTTGACCTGCGCCGCGACGTACGAGTTCACGAGCTCGGAGCGCAGGCGCACGATGCGCGGGATCGGCGTGCCCTCGCGGCTCCACGCGAGCGGGTCGTCATGGCGGTCGTAGCTCTCGACGCCGAGCATGCCCACGCGCACGCGCGGGTAGCCGTAGCGCCCGATGAAGACGTTGGGCGCCTTGCCGAAGTAGTCCTGCTTGAACGCCGGGCGCTTGCCGAGCGCGGAGCCGACCGGGCACGCGCGGTAGTCGTGCGCCTTGCTCCCGCAGAAGATGCAGGTCATGGATCGCCGGAGGGGCGCGCCGTAGAAAAAGCTTTCCCGCGCGGGTCGCGTGGCGCTGCGGCGCGGCCTCGAGCACCGTCTCCGCGTCCCCAAAGACTTAAATAATCCCGTGGGGAAGGATTTTCCATGAAGACGGAGGAGCGCGCGAGATTCGCGCGCATCGGCGAGAAGGGGGAGAAGGCGCTCGCGGGCAGGACGGTCGCGATCGCGGGTCTCGGCGGCATGGGCACGGCCGCGTGCGTGGTCTTCGCGCGCGAGAACATCGATCTCAGGCTCGTCGACCGCGGGCGCGTCGAGGACGCCGACATGCACCGCCTCTCGCTCTTCTGCGACGAGGACGTCGCGAAGTTCAAGGTCAAGCAGGCGAAGCTGCGCCTCGCGGCGCTCAACCCGGCGCTGCAGGTGAAGAGCTTCCACGAGGAGCTGAGCGCGAGCACGCTCTTCCTGCTCCAGGGCGACGTCATCGTCGACACGTCGAACAACCCCGACATCAACAGGATCATCCTCGATTACGCGACAGGGAAGAAGCTGCCGCTCGTGCTCGCCCGCTGCTCGGGCAGCGCGTACAAGGTGCTCGTGCTCCAGAAGAAGCCCGGCGCGAAGCTGCTCGCGCAGGTCGCGATGGCGAGCATCGGCAAGGAGGGCATCTTCGGCCCCGTGGCGACGATCGCTGGCAGCGTCGTCGCGGGCGAGACGCTCAAGGTGCTGCTCGGCGAGAAGGGGAGCTATCTCGTCGAGGGCGACGTGTGGGCGCACAAGGCGAAGGTCACGAAGGTCTAGAGGAGTTCCGAGGGACGAGCGGCAAGAGATGCCTACCTCGAAGGATGCTGCTACGCGCCCTTGCCCGCCTTCGCCTCGTCCTCGACGAGACGGGTGAGCCGCCCGTAGAACATGTCCCAGTCCTTCTCCGCGACGACGACGCCGCACGCGTTCGTGTGCCCCCCGCCCCTGCCGTCCAGGCCCTGGAGCGCGACCGCGATCTTCGCCGGCAGCTCGACGCCGTGGCTGCGCACGCTGCACTTGCGCTTGCCGTCGTGCAGGCGCGCAACGAGGATCACCCTCTCGGGATACCTGATGAGCAGCTCGTTCGAGAGCTCGGACGTGTACGTCTGGTCCGGGTCGTCGTACGCGTAGAGGAGCATCTTGCCCGGGGCCTTCGCCGCGGCGCGCGCCTGCTCCATGTGGCGCTCGTAGCCCGCCGCGAGCTTGCGGTACTTCTTCCACAGGAAGCGCCCCCGCGGCGTGGACTGCATGAGGATCTCGTAGGGCGACTCGATGCGGGTGAGCGTGAGGATGCTCTTGCGCACGTCCGTCGTCGTGCCCTTGAGGTTGAACTGGATGACCTTGATGATCTCGCCGATCGGGGTGTCGAGATAGAGGTCCTCCACCCTCGCGTACTTCTTGGGGAGCAGGTCGGGGTAGCGCTCGTTGAACTCGCCCAGGTAGTCGGGGAGGTGCCAGTCCGCGACGCTGCCGATGGTCGCGATCCACAGGTTCGTGCGCGTGATGAGGTACGTCCAGTAGCTCGTGGGGCGGTTGTCCGCGTCCTCGAAGACCCGCGGGTTGAGGTAGGTCACGTTGGGGTAGCGCGCGACGAGGTCCGTGCGCGGCTGGTGGTGGTCGATCCAGAGCACGGGCTGCGAGACGCCCTTGAAGAACTCCTCCTCGACGTCGGGCTTGTCGAGGATCACGATGAGGTCGGGCCCGCACTCCTCGACCTTGCGCAGGTACATCTTGGAGAGCGTGGGGCTCTGCTTCACGCACGCGCCCGTGCCGTCCTTGCAGAACTGCGAGCACATGACGAAGCACGAGACGCCGTCGCAGTCGTCATCATGCAGGAAGAGCGGCCTCGCGGCGCGCTCGAGCATCTGCCGTGCCTTCGCGAGGAGCGCGTCGGGGATCATGCGTCGGGCGAGAACGGAGGGGATTTTTAAGGGTATGGGGGAGGGATGCTTTTAAATGGGGGGCCCGAGATACTCGACCGCGAGCGCGTACGCGGCGTCGCGGGGCCTCGCACGGCGCATCTCGCCCAGGAAGAGATCCGTGAGCGCGCCGCCGACTTGCGAATCGCGGTGCACGCGTACCCGATCGCCGGGCTTCACCTGCACGTATTCCGGGCGGAAATAGCGCACCCCATTGTCGAGCGTGAGCACGGTCGCGCCGAGGCGCACCTTCGTGTCCAGGTAGACGCGATCCATGTCGGGGTGCTCCACGCTCGCGACGACACCCGTGTCGAGCGATGTCCTGAAGCGGTGGAAGAGG
>JAJPEB010000132.1 GCA_023252315.1 Candidatus Woesearchaeota archaeon
ATCGTGTTCATGATCCCGATGCCGCCCACGATGAGGCTGATCGCGGCGATGCCGACGAGCACCGCCTGGATGACGTCGAGGATCGCGTTGATGCTCGAGAGCAGCTGCGCGCTCGACTGCACGGTGAAGTCCTCCTTGCGCTC
This sequence comes from Candidatus Woesearchaeota archaeon, assembly GCA_023252315.1. Lineage (GTDB taxonomy): Archaea > Nanobdellota > Nanobdellia > Woesearchaeales > UBA525 > UBA525. Next base: position 144 of record JAJPEB010000132.1, read on the forward strand.
CTCGACGCCGCGGTGGCGGCGCAGGTCGCGCGTGATCGCGTCGGCCGCGAGCGGCACGACGCCGTCGCTCTGCGCCCTCGCGACGATCACGCTGTACTCCTCGGGGACGCCGAGCGCGTCGCGCAGCGGCCTCTCGTTGACGAAGAACGCGTTGTCGAAGCCCGGGTTGCCCGTGCGCTCGAGCGTGCCCACGATCTCGAAGCTCGTGCCGTTGATGAGCACCTTCTGCCCGGGCGCCATCGTCCTGCCGAACGCGTTGTCCTTCGCCCAGTTGTTGCCGACCACGACCTTGTTCCGGTCAGACGTGCTCAGCATCCTGCCGTCGAGCACCTTCGGCTTCGTCACGCCGAGCACGAGGTCGCGCTCCTGCGTGTCGTCGTCGGGAAGGCTCGCGACGAACGCCACCTGCTTCTTGCGGTTGAAGCTCACCGAGGCGCCCTTGAGCAGCCTGCCCGCGGCGAGCGCGACGTGGTCGCTCTTCTGCACCACGCGCAGGTCGTCCTTCGTGAGCTGCGCGGCCGCGTTCTGCCCCGGAGGACCGAAGCCAGCCCCTTTCGCCTGGATGATGAGCCTGTCAGAGCCCAGGCCGGAGAACTGCGCGTTCACCGCGTTCTGCAGCCCCTGGCCCAGGCTGATGAGCGCGATCACCGCCGCGATGCCGATGATGATGCCCACCATCGTCAGGACGGATCTCGTCTTCCTGTGGCGCAGGTTCCCTGCCGCGAGCTTGAGGTACTCGAGTCGCATCGCTCACCTTCTGCGCTGCGCCTTCCCTCTCCTGTAGAGGAAGTAGCCTCCGATCGCGACCGCGAGCACGAGCACGACGACGATGAGGGTGGCGGACCCGCCTCCCGACTTCGCCTGCACGGGCACATCGAGCGTCGTCTCGTACGTGTGCGGCGCGTTCCACGCGTCGCGGTACGTGACGTTCACGGGGATGGTCACCTTGTCCGCTCCAGGCTTCACCGAGATCCTGTCCGTCTTGTAGTCGTCGGAGTCGATGTTGCCGATGTAGCGCTCGCCGCTGCCCGAGAGCAGCGTGTACGTGGACGAGGGGCCGAGGTCGAGGTTGACGAACTTGATCTCGCCGATGCCCCTGTTCGTGACCCGGATCGTCACGTCGCCGCTCGCTGCTCCCTGCACGAGCGTGGAGTCGTCGACCACGACGCTCACCTCGGGCTCTGCGCCCACGCGCATGCCGACCGTCTCGGAGAGCGAGTACGACTGGCCGCGCTCGTCCGTGAAGTTGAGCAGCAGCGGCACCTTGTAGATGCCCGGCTCGAGCGTCGGCGAGGGGACGAGGCGGAACGAGAACTTCTGCGCGGCCCCCGGCGCGATGCCCGTGAAGCGCTGGCTGCTCGTGCCGTCGACCGGGATGATGTCGACGCTGCCGAGGTCGAGGCGCACGGAGCCGTCGGTCACGGTGAGCTGCGCCGCGTTGCGCAGCGAGAACGAGAGCGTGCCCGTGCTGCCGGGCGAGAGGAGCTCTGGATCCATGCGCACGCCCTCGACCGAGAGCGCGATCGAGGACGCGAAGATGTCGATCGGGAGCAGCGTCGTCTGCGGCGACTGGCCGTTGACGGAGTAGCTGAGCTTGATGTAGTTCGTGCCGGGCTGCGCGTCCGGGCTCACCCGCACGGCGTACTTCACGAGGAAGTTGCTGTTCGCGGGCAGCCTGCCCGTGCTCTTGACCCTGTCGTCGCTCGCTTCGAGCGTGAAGGGGCCGTTGTCGACGAACCCGACCCTGACGTCGTTCGCCTCGGTGCCGTTGTTGCCGATCTGCACGAACACGTCGACGAGCCCGCCCGCCTGCGCGGGCACCGGCTCGTAGTAGAGCAGGCTCGCGCTCAGGTCGGGGCTTGTCGATACGATCGCGTACGCGCCGTGCGCGAAGAGCGCGGCCGCCATCGCCAGCAGCAGCGCGCATAGGACAGTGTGTCGTTTCATCTTATCGCTTCCCTCCAGTTCTCCTCTCCACGACCTTGCCGTCGCTGAGCATCTCCATGCGCTGGGCGTGCTCCGCGACGTGCGCGTCGTGCGTGACCATGACTATCGTCGTATGCTTCTCCTTGTGCAGGCGCGCGAGGAACCCGAGCACGTTCTCGCCCGCCTTGCTGTCGAGGTTGCCCGTCGGCTCGTCCGCGAGGATCACCTCGGGCTCGACCGCGAGCGCGCGCGCAATCGCGACGCGCTGCTGCTGGCCGCCCGAGAGCTCGCTGGGCCTGTGGTCCATGCGGTCCTGCAGGTCGACGAGCTTGAGCAGGCGCTCCGCGCGCGCGTGCCGCTCCCGCTCGGGCACACCCTGGAACGTCATGGGCAGCATGACGTTCTCCTTCGACGTGAGCGTGTTGATGAGGTTGAACTTCTGGAAGATGAACCCGATGCGCTTGCCGCGGATCTGCGCGAGCTCGCTCTCGGAGAGCTCGCTGATGTCCTGCCCCGCGAGCAGGACCTTGCCCCTCGTCGGGATGTCGAGGCAGCCGATCATGTTCATCGCGGTCGACTTGCCCGAGCCCGAGGGCCCCATGATCGCGACGAACTCGCCCGCGCGCACGGTGAAGTCGATTCCCTGCAGCGCGTTGACCTCGACGTCGCCCATGACGTAGGTCTTCCACACGCCCTTGAGCTCGATCACGGGCGTGCCGATCGCGAGCTTCCTCATCGCAGCGCCTCCATCCTCGTCGCCATCTCATTGATCATGCGGTTCATCTCCTTCTTGTGCCGCTGCGCGCGGCCGTCTTGCACCATCCTGAACAGGACATCGCGCAGGCCCCAGCGGCGCCTCGCCGCCCCGCAGGCGCTCGAGCGACGCCACGAGCGGGACCGGGTTCTGCCCCGTGAGCTCCATGAGCGAGCGCACCTGGACCATGAGGCCGCCGACGAGCTCCTCGCGCCGCTGGTCGAGCCTGCGCACCTGCTCGCGCCCCTTCGGGGTGATCGCGTACAGCTTCTTGCGTCCGTCCTTGCGCGCGCTCACGAGCCCCTCGTGCGCGAGCTTCTCGAGGAGAGGATACACGCTCCCGTAGCTGGGCCTGTGCCCGATCGAGACCTCGATCTGCGAGCAGATGCCATAGCCGGAGAGCGGCCCCTTCGCGAGCTTGTGCAGGACGAGATGGGAGAGCATGCCGCGGGCCATGGCCTATCGGGAACGATATATCTATATAAATATATCGGATACGATATATGCCCGGGGGCCGAGGCGATTACGCGCGCAGTTCCTC
>JAJPEB010000133.1 GCA_023252315.1 Candidatus Woesearchaeota archaeon
CGTGGCAGAGCCCCACGGAGAAGAGCATGAACGCCTCGACCTTGGTGAGGGGCATGGGACGTACGTGGGTGCGGCGGCTTATAACGTTTCTGCCATATAGGACGAAATCAGTTCAGGTTCTCTTCTGCTGTAGAGGCTGCGGAGCTTCTAATTCGCTCCGCTCATTGTCTTACGAAAACTACCCTGCATGAATCGGGCAGTTTTCTGGTCGTACTCCAAGGCAGCGTCGTCGTATCGGAAGGAGAATGAGGAAGATGTGATTGCATCATTGCAACCCCGAACATTTTAAAAGCGCCTCGTCGCCCCTCCCGCGCATGGCACTGCGCAGCCCCATCGTGAGCGTCCTCGGCCACGTGGACCACGGCAAGTCGTCCCTGCTCGACGCTATAAGGGGATCGAACATCATCGCGACGGAGGCGGGGCGCATCACGCAGGCGATCGGCGCGAGCATCGTGCCGATGGAGTCCATCAGGAAGCTGTGCGGGCCCATGCTCGAGGCGTCGAGGCTGCAGGTGAGCGTGCCCGGCCTCCTCTTCATCGACACGCCCGGGCACGCGGCGTTCACGAACCTGCGCAAGCGCGGCGGCAACCTCGCGGACATCGCGATCGTCGTCATCGACATCAACGAGGGGTTCCGCCCGCAGACGGTGGAGGCGATCGAGATCCTGCGCACGTACAAGACGCCCTTCGTGATCGCGGCGAACAAGACGGACCTCGTGCCCGGCTACCGCAAGCAGTCGGACCTCGTGCTCAAGGACCTCGCGGCGCAGGCGCCCGAGTGGGTCGAGAAGTTCGAGATGCGCATGTACGAGCTCATCGGCAAGCTGCACGAGAGGTTCGCGATGAACGCCGAGCGCTTCGACCGCGTCGAGGACTTCACGAAGCAGGTCGCGATCGTGCCGACGAGCGCCGCGAGCGGGCAGGGCGTGAAGGAGCTGCTCATGGTGCTCACCGGCCTCGCGCAGAAGTTCCTCGAGGCGGGGCTCAGGCTCGACGCGTCGGGGCCCGGCAAGGGCACGATCCTCGAGGTCAAGGAGACCGTCGGCTTCGGTCCCACGATCGACGTCATCCTCTACGACGGCACGATCAGGCGCAACGACACGATCGTCATCGGCGGCGCGGACGAGCCCATCGTGACGAAGGTGCGCGCGCTGCTCGAGCCGAGCCCGCTCCAGGAGATGCGAGACAGGAAGTCGCGCTACACGAACCTCAACGAGGCGACGGCCGCGACGGGGCTCAAGATCGCGGCTCCGCTCCTCGAGGGCGTCATCGCGGGCATGCCGCTGCGCGTGGCGGCGTCGCAGGCCGACGTCGCGGCGATCGGCGCGCAGCTGCAGGCGGAGGTGCAGGAGGTCCTCATCGCGACGGAGAAGACGGGCATCATCATCAAGGCGGACACGCTCGGCAGCCTCGAGGCCATGGGCGTCATGCTCAAGGAGCGCGGCGTGCCGCTGCGCAAGGCGGCGGTCGGCCCGATCTCGAAGAAGGACATCGCCGAGGCGGAGGCGAACTACGAGGGCGACCCGATGCACGCGGTCATCCTCGGCTTCAACATCCCCGCCGCCGAGTCGACGGAGCGCGCGCACGTGATCACGAGCCCCGTCATCTACGAGCTGCTCGACAGGCTCGACGCGTGGCGCGCGGAGATGCGCAAGAAGGAGGAGGCGCAGCAGCTCGACGCGCTCGTGCGCCCCTGCAAGATCGAGGTGCTGCAGAACTGCATCTTCCGGCAGAGCAACCCCTGTGTCGTCGGCGTCGAGGTGCGCGCGGGCACGCTCACAACGGGCATGCCGATCATGGGCAAGGACGGGCGCAGGCTCACGTCCGTCAAGGGCATCCAGCGCAGCAAGGAGAGCATCTCGTCCGCGAAGCTCGGCGAGCAGGTCGCGGTGAGCCTTCCCGACGTGACCGCGGGGAGGCAGATCAACGAGCACGACGTCCTCTACTGCGCGATGTCGGAGGACGACTTCCGCCAGGTCAAGAAGCTCACGAAGTTCCTCTCGGAGGACGAGAAGAACGCGCTGCGCGAGATCGCGGAGCTCATGCGCGCGCACAGCCCGATGTGGGGCGTCTGAGATGGCCCAGCAGCTCACGATCCTCAACGGCAAGGAGGCGAAGAAGATCCACGCGCAGCTGCGCGAGCAGTACGGCTACGAGGGGAAGATCGACCTCGTGTTCCTGCGCAGCGAGAAGAAGGAGAAGCTCTCGCTCTTCACGAAGGACCTCGCGAGCGTGGACCTCGGCACGGTGCGCATCGACACGATGGGCATGTACTTCGCGGCCGACGTCGAGGGCAAGCTGCGCCTCACGATCGAGGGGAGCCAGCTCATCGGCGCGCAGTGCACGCGCAACGTGGTCGAGGTGACGCACGCCGAGATGCAGCACTGGCTCTCGGGAGGCGCGCTCGGGGAGGAGGTGATCGCGCGCGCGGGGATCGCGCCCGGCGAGTTCGTGCTCGTCCGCTGCGGCGCGGACTGGCTCGGCTGCGGCAAGGCCACGGCGAAGCACATCGTCAACTACATCCCGAAGGCGCGCTACATCCACGCGACGTACGACGGGCACGCGGCGGAATAGCCCTGGAATTTCTCACGTACGTGCTCGACGCCCGATGTTGCCTTGGGGTCCGACAGAAAATCGCCCGATCCGCTTGGACCCTTCGAGGTTTCCCACGTGCTGGAAAGCCCTGCTTTCCGTCACCTGCGGGGCGATTGCCCGGAAACCCAGAGAGTTCCGGCAACCGGAGACCGCGGGAGGTTTCCGGGTTTTCGTAAGGCCATGAGCGGAGCGAAGCAGGAACTCCGCGGCATCTCGAGAAGGAAAGACGAACTGCGAGGCGGCAACGTTCTCTACAGGATATCCTCGATCGGGGGCTTGCGCTTCACGGGCGCGGGTGCCGGCGCCCCTGCCTGCTCGCCCTCGAGCTCGACGCCGAAGTCCTTGAGGGCCGCGGTGTGCATCTGCATGAGCTGCTCGACGATGCCGAGGATGCGCATGAGTTCCTGGCGCTCCTTCGAGAGCGTCATGAGGCTGCCCTTGTGGAAGCCGACCTGCTCGTCCTTCGACGTGCCCTGCCCGCCGGCCTTGGGTGCCTCGGGTTTCGCCTCCTTCGCGGACGCTTTCTTCGCCATGGCGCGTAGGCGCTCCCGCTCTCTTAAATCCTTTCCGGTCCGCGAGCCGGGGGCCGGGATCGCGCCATCGCGATGGATGTCCCGGCAAGCGATGCGGTGATGCGCGCGCATGAGCAGAGTGCGCTCCTCCGGCTCGGCCTCCGGAACCGCGTTCAGCGACGCCATGACGCGGTCTTCGGGCGTCATCTGCGCAGCGTTCTTCTCGTGCGATCGTC
>JAJPEB010000134.1 GCA_023252315.1 Candidatus Woesearchaeota archaeon
GGGATTCCTCGGCTCGAACCCCGACGGGCTCTTCAAGGCGTCGACGAAGCGGCGAAGGAACGCTTAAAAAGGGCCTCGCTCCTCCGATGCATCCGTGGGCGTGTAGCTCAGCTTGGATAGAGCGACGGACTCCTATACGGGCCAATGATGACCATTTCGCTAGACCCTCCTGGGTTGAACGAGAGTTAGCAGAGGCCGCGTGCGAGCAATCCGTAGGTCGGGGGTTCGAATCCTCCCACGCCCGTAAAGAGAACGTTCTTCGTCGGCGAAGGCGCCTCATTTCTGGTCGCGAGAAGGATCCTGTCTTCGCGACCGTCCGTGCCGCGGAACAAGGGTTGCGCGCGTCGCGTCGGAGAAAGGAGAAGAAAATCAGGAACCGTTCCCCGCGATCGCTACTGGGTAACCACCGTGTTGTTCACGTTGACCTCGCTCGGGGGCTGCGGCTCAGGCTGGTTGACCACAGTAACCTGGTTCGGCGGCTGCGGCTCAGGCTGATTGACCACGACGTTGTCCGGCGGCTGCGGTCCCGGCGGGTTGACCACGGTGACCTTGTCCGGCGGCTGGTTGACCACGGTCTGATGCACGCCATAGCCAGGCCACCATCCGAAGAGGAATCCCGCGGCCACGAGCAGCACCAACACCAGGATCACAACAAGGGCCACGATGCCGGTGTTCGAGCCTTCTGCCTTTCGATCCATAGTACACCTCCAACCTCCAGGGAGTGAAGGCAGCGCCGTATTAATAGATTTCGCAACGCCCGAGTGGTTCACCGGACAGCGCGCATGCCGAGCCGCGCCATTTCGCATCCGCGGCCGCCGCATTTTAGCGACATGCTCTCACAGGGGGCACCGACGGGAGAAATCTCGCCGCAAGATTCCCGAACGCACGCCACAACAGAGAATACATGATTTCAGGAGAAAAGCTCCCAGCGAGAAGAGAGCAGACTTACGGCCGCCTGTACGTCCCGGGGCCGTCCTTCACGAGCTGCTCGAGCGGGCGCTGGATCGTGATGCCCTGCACGTGATGCGCGTCGTACATGATCTCGAGTCCCGGCCTGCCGTTGACCGTCGCCTCGCGCGCAGAGCTCGGATTCGAGAGATAGCATCCGTTCGCGGTGCCGAGACCTATGCCTGCGGTGAGCGCGAGCGCCGAGTAGAGCCCGACCTTGAACCGGTACATGCCGATGGTCATGCCCCATCGCTCTATCTGCTCATGCTCGCCGACCTCTCCGTCGACAGTGCGAGTCGGGAAGACGTTGAGCTCTCCGCCCTCGTCGTCGCCACCGCCATGATGGAAGTTTGTCATGTGCCCTGGAGAACCCTGCATCTTTATAAATTTTTCCTAAATAGACTACTTATCAGTAACTACTTTTCTAGAAAGAGGTTATCCGTCCGAAGAGCGCATGCGGCCACGGAGGGAAGCCCATTTAAACGCCCGCGCGGAAAACCCGCTGTGCCTATCCTCCTCCCCCTCACCGAGTCGCTGCGCATGCTACGCCGCGCGCGCCGCGTCAAGCGCGAGGGCTTCAGGCGCTACGAAGGCGATCCCGAGGGGATCTGCGGGCAGATCATCGCCGACGCGTACGACAAGGAACGAGGCTACTTCCGCGTCAGCTCGGGCCACTTCTGCGAGTTCTACGTGCGCGACTTCGCGCTGTGCTGCGAGGCGCTCGTGGCGCTCGGCTACCAAGACGAGGTCGCGTGCACGGTCGAGTACGCCATGCGCGCGTTCGAGCGCGAGGGCAGGATCGCGACGATGATCACGCCCCGGGGCAAGGCGTACGACTTCCCCGCGTACGGCCCCGACGCGCTCGCGCTCTTCCTCCTCACGCTCTCGCGCACCGGCCACCGTGCGCTCGCGACCGGGCACAAGCGCTTCCTCCAGCGCGAGGTCGACCGCTTCGTGCGCCTCGTCGTCGACGAGAGGACGATGCTCCCGAGGCGGGGGACCCGCTTCACGTCCATGCGCGACCACACGAAGCGCGACGCGAGCTGCTACGACGCGACGATGGTCGCGCTCGCGGCGAGGGAGTGCGAGGCGCTCGGGCTGCGCTTCCCGTTCGCGGCGGGCGACGCCGCAGCCAAGGTGAAGGAGGCGTACTGGAACGGCGCGTTCTTCTGCAGCGACCTGCGCGAGCGCGACCTCGTGATCGGCGACGCGAACACGATGCCGTTCTGGACGCGCGTGTGCCGGGACAGGCGGATGCGCGCGAGCGCATGCGCCGCGGTCGGCGAGGCGGGCCTCGACGATCCGTTCCCGCTGCGCTACGTGAGCACGCGCGACAAGGCGCGCGAGAAGGTGGACTGGCATCTCGCCGCAGCGCTCGCGCCCGGCTACGAGACGGACAGCGTCTGGGCGCACCTTGGCCTCGCGTACCTGCGCGTGCTCGCGCAGGCGGACGCCCCGCGCGCACGGCGGCACGTGCGCGCGTATGGCGGCCTCATCCGCCGCCACGGCACCTTCCTCGAGCTCTACGACGCGCACGGCGCGCCCTACGAGACCCCGCTCTACGTGACGGACGAGGCGATGCTCTGGTGCGCGCCGTGGCTCGCGCTCGCGCGCGAGCTCGAGGTGCGCGCATGAGCGCGCGGGAGTGGCCCGTGAGCGTCGCGGTCGCGGCGGTGATGGACGGCGACGACATCCTGCTGCTCAGGCGCCCCGAGGGGAAGTCGTACGCGGGCCTGTGGTCGATGCCCGGCGGCAAGGTCGAGCCGGGCGAGCATCTCGCGCAGGCGGCGGTGCGCGAGGTCGAAGAGGAGACGGGCGTCGTCGCGCGCTTTGTCGAGTACGTGGGCCTCGTGTCGGAGGTCCTGCGCGATGCGCAAGGCGAGCGGCACCACTTCCTGCTGCACCTCTGCCTCCTGCAGGCGACGACGAGGGATATCGCGCACCTGCCACACGAGGGCGAGGCGCGCTGGGTGCCGCTCGCGCAGGCGAGATCGCTCGGCGCGTTCATCCCGAGCGACCTCTTCATCATCGAGCGGCTCGTGCTCTCGCGCGAGCGGCGCTACTACGAGTGCGCGGTCGAGTACGTCGACGGGAAGGCGGTGCTCAAGAGCTTCAGGTAATGAGTGAAATAGAGAATTCTCAAGGCGCTGCGGAGCACTTACCGCTCCTCCGTCGCAGGGTTTGCGAAAACGGGCCTGCATGGGCTCGGAAACCTTTGTTTCCGGCCCGCCGGAAAGCCCCCGCTTTCCGAGCGCATCGGCCCGTTTTCTGGATGCACTCCGAGGCAGCGCCCCAGATGGCCGCGTGGACTCCAGCAGTTCAGGAGAATTCGAAAAATCCACTACAGAAAACATGAGGAAC
>JAJPEB010000026.1 GCA_023252315.1 Candidatus Woesearchaeota archaeon
CCTCGCCGAACACGAGGCACGCGTGCGAGGTGCCCTCGCGCACGCTCGCGACGCACGAGTCCTCGTCGGGATAGACGGAGACCTGGTACCCCTTGTCGTTGAGCGTCGCGACGGTGCGCTCGCTCAGCGAGGTGTGGGCCCGCTCGTGCACGCCCACGCGCACCGCGTAGTCGTCGGAGGACCCCATGAACGCGAAGCTCACGACGAGGATGATGAGGAGCGGGCCGAAGAGGATCGTGTACGCGCTCTCCTTGCTGCGGAAGAGCAGCTTGAGGTTCTTCCCTATCGCCTCGACGATCTTCACGCGTCCCTCCAGTCGAGCGGGAGAAGCTCGGGGATGTCCTGTACGGGGTCGTGCGGGGGGGCCGCGCCCTTCGAGATGCGCACGAAGACGTCGTCGATGTTCGGCTTGATGAGCTTGAGGTCGAGCAGCGACTCCTTCTCCTTGCGCAGCAGGGGGAGCAGCCTGCCGATGACCGCCTCCACGTTGCGCGTGCGCACGGTGAGGTACGTGCCCGCGCGCGTGACGGAGAGCACGCCCTCGCCCCTGAGCTTGGGGATGAGCGCCGCGTAGTCGCCGGGGAACGACTCGACCATGATCTCCTGCACGCCCGAGTACTTGCTCTTGAGGCGCTCGGGCGTGTCGATGTCCGCGAGCGCGCCGTCCTTCACGATCGCGATGCGCTTGCACAGCGCGTCGAGGTCGTTGAGGTGGTGGCTGCTGAGCACGACGGTCGTGCCCTGCGCGTTGACCTGCTTGAGGACCTCCCAGATCTGGCTGCGCAGCACGGGGTCGAGGTCCGCCGTCGGCTCGTCGAGGATGAGCACGGGCGGGCTGTGGATGAGCGCGCACGCGATGTCGAGCCTGCGCTTCATGCCGCCCGAGAGCTCCTGCGCGAGGAGGTGCGCGCTCGACTTCAGGCTCATGAAGCGCAGCAGCTGGTCCGCGTTGCGCTCGACCGTGGGCGCCGCCATGTCGTACATCGCGCCGAAGTAGCGCAGGTTCTCGAGCACGGTCAGGCGCTCGTAGAAGCTCGGCTGCTGGCTCGCGAAGCCGTAGTGGCGCGACATCTCGGCGCTGTCCTTGCGCACGTCCCACTCGCGCTGCGTGTGCGGCTCGCGGAAGATGATCTCGCCCGACGTCGCCGGGATGAAGCCGACGAGCATGTGCAGCAGCGTCGTCTTGCCCGCGCCGGAAGCCCCGATGAGGCCGAGGATCTCGCCGCGGCGGATGTCGAAAGTGATGCCGCTGAGCACCGCGCGAGCGCCGTACCTCTTCACGACGTCGCGCACGACGAAGACCGTCTCACCCCCCATGGCGAGAGCGTTCGAGGAGAAGTTTATAAATTATGTGGCGGGCGGCCGACGGGAACGCCTAAAGCAAGAAGAAGGGAGGGAACATCCTTCAGGCAGCTTTGTATTCAGCTCCTGGCCTGCACTGGAAGATGCTTTGCGGCAGATACTCGAGGAGCTTCGCCCTGCCCCTGCGAAGCCTTGTTAGAACAGTCATCTGCGGCGATCCGATGCGGCGGCCTATCTGCTCCGTCGTGAGACCTTCGACATAGTGGAGGATGAGCGTCTCCTTATAGACCATGGGAAGCCTCGAGAGTGCGGTCTCGATCGCAGGAGAGAGCTCTCGTTCAGACATGCATGATTCTGGATCGCGGCAGTCTGCAGGCTCCCAATGGCTTCCGTCGGATCCCTGCGTCAGGTCTTCGAGGGAGCTGTATATCCTGTTCTCCCTACGCCGCATGTGGTTGATCGCAGCGCTATGCACCGCCTTGTACATGAAGACCTTCCTGCTCTCGTACGGATCCTCGAGCTGCTGCACGTAGGAATGCGCGAGCCTGTGCACGTTAAGGAATGCCTGGTTGACGATGTCGTCATGGGATTGCTCGAGATAAGAGAACGATCTCCTCATATAGCGGAGCATGTCCTCGCGCAGCCTTCCCACTGTGGCATGATCGAGGCTGGAGAAGAAATCGCTCGGCGGTCTGCTCATTTACTATTAGGAAGTGGCTAATTTATTTTAAAACTTTTCGGAGAATGTCGAGGCGACACCAGCGCCAATTCAAGCGCGCCGCTGCCGCCACCACCGCACCGCCTCGACGGCGAGCACGAGCGCGAACGCGCACAGGGCCCCGAGGATCATGTAGTCGACGACCGGCGACTGCCACCAGGGCACCGGCGGGGGAGCCGCCGCGTCCATCGCGAGCATCGCCATCTGCGGGGCGGCATCGGCGGTCGTCTTCGCCGCCATCGGCGCCGCCTCGGGCGCCGCCAGAGATGCGGAGGTGCCCGTCATGAGCTGGAGCGTCTTGAGGATCGCGGCGGCGCCGATCGTGATCGCGGCGGCCGGGAGGTACTTGCGCAGGTGCTGCAGGAACGACGCGTCCTGCTCCTTGGGCGCGATGATGATGTACTTGTTCGCGAGCGTGTAGTGGTTGACCTCCTTGCCGCGCGAGCTGTAGTGGAACTCCTCGGCCACGACGAGCTTCGCCTCGACGAGCTGCTGGAGGTTGTAGTGCACGGTCGAGAGCGGGATGTCGAGCTGCCTGCTGATGTCGCTCTCCGTCGCGTCCTTCCCCGAGAGGTGCTCGAGGATGCGGATCGCGGTCGGGTTGCTGAGCACCCGCGAGAGCTTCTGCGCCTTCTCCTCGTTGAGCGAGACGAGCATGAACGGTTCGCGCTTCATGGCGGCCACAGGTAGGCGTCCGTATTTAAGGGAAGCGATGGGTTCCACGCGGGTTGCAGGAAAACAACTTACTCAAAAGTAGTAAATTAGTTAAGCTCCGCGTGGTTCGCGCGCCTCGTGGCCAGCCTCGTCAGGTTCAAGACTCTGAGAGTGGAGAGCGAGCCCTTCATGCTACGCAGGAACATGAAGGAGTACCGCACGCACCGCGCCGCGGCGGATCACCTCTCTCGCGCAGGGCTCCGGCTCCCTACGAGCGCGCAGATCTTCAGCGAGGTCATCGCGCCGGGCATCGAAGGGAAGCTCGAAGGCCGCAGGAAAGGCGTTTTCGAGAGCATGGTGTACAACAGCGGCGGGGAGTGGACGCGAGACGCGATCGAGGTGCGAGGCGAGAGGCTCTTCCACGCCCGAGGCGTCCTCACGTGGGACGGCGAGAAGTACATCCCCTGCGCGCAGGCGCCTCCCACGCAGAGCGGGTCGTACGATATCTCCGCGCTTCGCATGCGCGACGGCCTCGTCCCGCTCGCGTACGCGCATCGCGCGGACCCCGGCATCGTCGGCGCGTTGTACGGGATGCCGTTCGAGCGCCTTCCCGAGCGCGTGCGCGAGCTTGGCGGGATCTATCTCCCTCCCGAGGGGAGCATGCGCCCGCTCGGCATCGGCTATGGGGACAACCACTTCGTCCTCAACGTGAGCGCGGAGAACGGCGTGCGCGGCGCCAGGTAGCCCTCGGGAGGGCCCGCATCTCACCCCAGGAACTTCCTGATCATGCCCGCGCGCACGATGTCCTCGCGCACCAGCGCATAATTCTCCTTCGCGAGGTTCTCGGCGATGATGCTCGTGACCTTGCGGTGCTCGCGGTCCGGCTCGACGGGGAAGCGCTCGAGCGTCTTGCGCACGCGCTCCTGCACGAGCGGCGGGAGGAGATGCAGGGCATCCGGGTTCGCGTAGCGCGCGGCGTCGCGCAGGTCCGCGTCGAAGTTGCCCCACGCGGCGCGCAGCGCGTCGATGTCTGCGTCAGTGAGGGCGCTGAGCGAGAGCAGCTCGGGCGGGAGCCCGATCGAGTAGAGCGCGCACGTGAAGCCGATCGCGCGCGGCAGCTTGACGTCCGACTGCTCCCTCGCGTAGCCGAAGAGGCCGACGTGGAGCTTGCGCTTTCGGCGCGCTGGCACGTGCGCCGCGACGCGGTTGATGAGCGGGGCGAGCTGCGCGATCTCCTCGCGGTACGCACGCTCGAGCTTGTCGATGATCGGGAGCAGTCGCGCCTCGTGGACCCTCATGGGCTCGCCTCTCCGCGTCTCGTTGAGCGTGCGGATCGCCGCCTGCACCTGCGCGATCGGGTGGTCGTACTTGAAGCTGCTCTGCACCGTGAACGTCTGCACGCTCGGGTAGCCGCGCAGGATCGCGTCCACGTTGTCGGGGCGCAGGTTGCCGCGGAACGGGGCGCTCCCGCACCCGAGCGTGGGATAGATCGTGACGCCCGTCTCCTTCTCGAGCGCGCGCATGCGCTGCAGCCCGATCTTGAGCATGAGCACGGTCGCGGGGTTGCCGTAGTTGAGCGAGGGGTCCGAGCGCGCGTACCAGAAGCGCATCTCCTCGGGGCGCGTCGCCGCGATGATCTCTCGCGCGATCTCGTGCGAGCCGAGGATGCTCTCCTTGTCCTCGACGAGCGGGATGACCCTGATGGCCTGCGGCCCGAAGTCCCCGAGCCATTCGCGGATCGTGATGTCGCCGTCCCCGAGCCTGCGGTCCTGCCCCGCGATGATGTGCTCGTCGTAGAAGCGCTGCACGCGCAAGACGTCCTTCGCGCTGCGCACCATCGGCACGTAGACGTCGACGATCGGTGGCTTCGCCGCGGCGCCATAGAAGACCTTCGCGAGGTCGTAGCTGCGCGCGATCGAGTAGAGCGCCTCGAGCAGGATCTTCGCGTCCGCGCGCTCGACGAGCGGGTTCGGCACGCGCAGGCTGAGCACGTCCTCCCCGCCGAGGGGGTGCTCGCGGAAGAAGCGCTCGTAGCGCGTGAGGAGCTTCTTCACGACGAAATTGTCCGCCTCCTTGCCCTCGGCGTCCCAGAGCTGCTCGTGGCACTTGAGGTGGCTGAACGCGTAGAACGCCTCCTTGATCTCGTCGTCGCCTCCCATGACCTCGTGCTCCGCGAAGAAGGGAGGGTACACGTTGTCCGGGTGCTGCGTGCTCTTGCAGCGGCTCGGCTCGCTCATGCGGCGGGCGACACAGGGGGTGCTTATATGGATGCCGGCGAGAGCGTCTACATATCGTAGGGCCCTGGCACTTCCCTGATGAAGGCGTCTCTGTTCGAGACCACCTCAAGCATCTGGCCGATGACCTTGGGATTCCTTTTCGCGTCCGGATGCGCGCGCAGAGCGCCAGCGACCTCTGCATGCATGCGCCGGGCGCTCGCGCCTCTTTATCACAGTGGTGACATTTTCGAGAGATGGAAAGATGCTTTTTAATACCGCCCGCCGTTCCTGAGCATGGGTAGGGCACCGAGTCGACCGCCGCCCCGCATGGGGTGAGGAAAGTCCTGGCACAACAGAACAGCCGCTCGCCGAAGCGAGGCGGGGAAACCCGACGGCCACGTGCGGAAAGCAACGAACCGGCCGCATCCCATGGAGTGACGCCCGACAAGCCCCGGCGACGGGGCCTCGAAGGCAGACGTCGATGCGGCGTGGATGAGACGAACGTCCCGGCTTGTGCAAGGCTTCGAGCCGCTCAGTTGAATGTCGACGGTCGCGGTCCATGAGCAATCGTGGCGCGCTCACAGAACCAGGCTTACCGGTGCCCGACCCGCCCTCCTCCCTCCGCTTGCTCGGAAATCCTCCGGTTCCGATCGCGGAATTCCTATAAAGAGTTAGATATAAATATAATTGCCACTCATCGAGGCGCATGCCGGTGGAAGTCAAGCTCAGGAGATGGGGAAGCTCGCTCGGGTGCGTGATCCCAAAAGAAGTCGTCGAGAAGCAGCGGCTCAAGGAGGACGACGTGGTGCTTGTCGCGTTCGTGAAGAAGGGCGACCTGAGCGATCTCTTCGGTACGCTCAAGACAGACATGACCGGGCAGCAGGTGAAAGACATGGCACGCAAAGGGTGGAAGTGAGCGATGTTCTTCGACACCTACGCGCTCTTTGAGCTCGCCAAGGGAAATCCGTCGTACAGGAAATACTACGGAGTGTCCCCGGTGACCACCAGGCTCAACCTCATGGAACTCCACCATGCACTCCTCAAAGAGCACACCCGCGACTACGCGGACACGATGTACGACCGCCTCTCGCAATTCTGCACCGAGCCCGACGATGATGTACTCAAGGAAGCGAGCATCCTGCGCTCTGCCTGGAAGCGGCGCGATGTCTCTTTCATCGACTGCATTGGCTACATCCTCGCGCTCAGGCTCGGGATTCCTTTCCTGACCGGAGACAGGCAGTTCGAAGACCTCAAGAACGTAGAGTTCGTGAAGTGAGTCCAGCAGATCATCACTTCGCGACGCGCACGTAGCCCGAGACCTCGCCGTAGCGCGTCTCGTTCTGCCGCTCGTAGCGCACCGTGAGGACGTGGTGGAGCGGGGGCCTGACATCGCACGTGAAGACGCGTTGGCCGCCCGCGGGCCACGCGCCTCCCGTCCCTTCCTGCGGCGAGCACTCCGCGCCGAGCGTCACGATCGCGGACGAGATATCCTCGCGGCCGTTGTTGAGCAGCGTGAGCTGCGTGCCGCTCCCCTGCGCCGCGACGCCCACGCACGTCACCGGGCCGTCGAGCGCGCACATGTCGGGGATGAGCGGGAAGCCCGCGGTGAGCAGCGAGACGCCCGACGCCGCGAGCGCGACGATGACCGCGATGAGCAGCACCCACACGACGAGCGGGAGCGCGCCGAAGGCGATGCCCACGATCGCGTACGTGCGCGAGCGGCCCTGCGCGCCGTGCCTGAGCGCGACCGCGCCCATGACGATCGCGGTGATCGAGACCGCCCAGCCGAGCACGGGGATCCAGCCGAAGACGAGCGAGACGATGCCGAGCACGAGCGCCGCGGTCGCGTGGCCGGAATCCTGCGGGGGCGGGGTCCTCTTCTTCATGCGCGACGTAGGGGGGAGGCGGTTTATATGGCTTTGCGAACCGCTCCGTGGGACGCGCTCCCTCCTGCGCTGCCGCTGCCCCGCTCGCGGTCTTCGCATGCGCGTTTGCCGGCGCCGCTCCCCGATGGGGCAACCCCCTTGGCGCCCGGTCATGCGGCATCGATCGCTCGCCCGTAAGGGCGGCGCCAGCGCACGTGCGTACGATCAGGACGAGACTGAAGGGGAGGAATCTCCTACTCGATGTACCCGCCGCGCTGCAGCTCCCAGAGGTTGCGGTACACGCCCTGCTGCGCGATGAGCTCGTCGTGCGTGCCCTGCTGCACGACCCTGCCGCGCTCGAGCACGACGATGCGGTCCGCGCGCATGATCGTCGAGAGGCGGTGCGCGATGATGATCGCCGTGCGCCCTCGCATGAGCCGCTCGAGGTCGCGCTGGATGTCGTGCTCCGTCTGCGAGTCGAGCGACGACGTCGCCTCGTCGAGCACGAGGACCTTCCTGTCGGCCAGGATGGCGCGCGCGATCGACACGCGCTGCTTCTCGCCGCCCGAGAGCTTGACGCCGCGCTCGCCCACGATCGTCTGCTCGCCCTTGGGCAGCTGCTTGATGAGCCTGTCGAGCTGCGCGAAGCGCATCGCCGCGCGCACCTGCGTCCTCGACGCCCTGGGGTTCGAGAACGCGACGTTGTTGTAGATCGTGTCGTCGAAGAGCACGCACTCCTGCGGCACGATCGAGAGCTCGGAGCGCAGCGACTCCTGCCTGAACGAGCGGATGTCCTTGCCGTCGATGCACACCTCGCCGCCGTCGACGTCGTAGAGGCGGTAGAGCAGCTTCACGAGCGTGCTCTTGCCCGAGCCCGAGCGCCCGACGAGCGCGACCTTCTCGTGCGCCTTGATCTCGAGGCTCAGGCCCTCGAAGAGCGGCGAGCCGTGGTAGCTGAACGTGATGTCGTTGAACGCGATCGCGCCGCGGCGCACGACGAGCCTCTTCGCGCCGGGCGCGTCCTCGATGCCGTTGCGGAAGCGGTCGTAGTAGTAGAGCGACTCGAGGTCGATCGCCGCGCGGTAGTAGCTGCGAAGCCCTCCGACGAAGCCGTACATCGCGCCGACGACGCTCGTGTACGCCGCGTAGACGAAGACCGCGTCGCCGATCGTCGTGTCGCCGCGCAGCAGCCCCAGGAGCGGGATCGCGAGCAGGGCGGCGGTGCCGATGCCGATGATGACCATCTGCCCCGCGTCGCTGTGCCGGAAGTAGTTCCACGAGCGCATGAACGCGAGCCTCGTGCGCTCGGTGAGGTCGAAGAACTTGCGCTTGACCGCCTCCTCGCGCCCGAAGTACTTGACGGAGTCCACGTTCGCGAGGATGTCGCCCAGGTTCGCGCGCTCGACATCCTCCGTCGCGTTCGCGACATGCCCCGCCTCCGACTGCGCGCGGAAGATGAGCAGGCTGTAGCCGACGAAGACGATGGACGTGAGGAAGATCACGAGCACGGGGAGCCAGCCGATCGTGAGCAGCGCGAGCATCGTGACCGAGAGCTGGAAGACCATGGCGGCGAAGTTGAACACGACCGCGTCCATCATGGTCTCGACCGCGCGCCCGCCGCGCGACATGCGCGAGATGAGCGAGCCCGTCTTGTGCGTCGTGTGGAACTTGTGGTCGAGGTCGATGATATGGTCGAAGAACTTGCGCTTGATCTCCGCGATGATCCTCCCGTCGAGCATGTTGAGGAAGTGGATCGAGAGCCACTTGCTCGCCGTCTTCACGAGCAGCAGCCCCGCGTAGAGGCCGAGCGCGAGCAGCAGCGCGTGCGCGAAGTCCGACGACGAGAGCGTGCCCGCCGCGTGCGAGGTGCCGTCGTCGATCACGAGCTTGAAGATGTAGCGCTCGGCGACAGTGCCCGTCTCGATCACGAGCGCGACGAGGAGCACCGCGAAGAAGAGCCCTTTGTGGCGCATCGCGTACGCGAGGAAGTTGCGCGTGCTCTGCACGAGGTCGAGCCTCTCCTTCTTCTTCGCCATCCCGCAGGGGGATGCGTTCCCGGCTTATATGGGCTGCGGAGAGTGGATCGAGAGGGCCCGTGCCTTAGCTCCTGAGTATCTGGCTCGCCGCGTACAGGCCGGTGATGTACGCGTCCTCGAGCCCCGTGATGTTGTGGTCGCCGATGAGCCAGAGATTTCTCCCTTGCCTTGCCTCGAAAAGCGCGGTGCCGATATTGTTGGAGAGAGGCCGCCATGCGGTGCGGGCGATGATCTCACAGGACGAGAAAAGCCCGCCCAGCCGGGGGCGCGCGCGGGTCGCGTAGGCGATGAACGTGCCATCCTCTTCCTCGATCATCCAGAAGAGGGGAGAGCCGAGGCCGAAAATCTTGATCATCCCCCTGCGGTACCGCTCCTTGAGCGTGCCGCGCAGATGGAGGACATAGACATTCCTCCCCTCGTTGATTTCCTCGAGCCCGAGCAGCCTGCTCGCGACGCGAGAGGGAGTCGCTACCACGACATTGCGCGCGCGCAAGGCCCCTCCTCCCCCGAGAAAGACAAGATATGCTGTCCCCTCGTCACGGACACGTCGCGCTTCCCCGATCACGATCTTCCCGCGAAACGGCGCGACGAACTTTCCCGTATCGAACGAGAACTCGTGCCAGCGGACGAGCATCGAGGCGCTCGCGAGCTGGTGCTGGAACGCGGTCTGCTCCCGAAGCGTGCTCGCAGCGACGCCGTAGAGCACCGGCTCAAGGCTCCTCGCGAGATCCTCGATGCGATGCCGCTTCACGAACGATTCCGCGCTCTCGAAGAAGAGCCCGTGCAGGTACGGGTCGGCCTCGATCGCGCGCTTTTGGGACATCGTCAACGCCCTGCGCTGGAATCGCCTGTACGCCGCCATGAAGCGCGACGTGAGCAAGGACCACCTCGCGAGCTGGAGCGGGAACCGGAGGATGGCTCGCGGAACCCTCACGGGCTCCGGATCGGCGTAGCTGACGAGATCCCCGAGCCTTCTCCGGCGCTCCACATGCGGCAGGACATTCGCGTACGTCGAGCCGACGCAGACCGCCCCATAGTTCGCCCTTCCGTCACCGGAAGCGCGGATGCGGCCGCCGATGTCTTTCGTGATGAGCAGGAAGTCCCTCCCTGCCTCGGCAAGCTTGCGCGCGCAGGCAAGGCCCGCAATCCCGCCGCCGATGATGAGCGTCTCGCAGTCGCGTATGCCCGCCATCCTCTTCCCCGCTACGATACCGGCCCCGGAGCGGTCATCTCACGGGCGGTGCCTGCGAGATTCGCGAGCGCTTGGTATTCAGGGGCGAAAGGCCTCGCGAACCGCACGCCCTTGAGCGCATCGAGCGCGTCGGCTGCAGCCTCGAACCGCGCATGCGCCTCCTGGTCCGAGACTTCGTCAGGATGCGCGCTCTCTCCCGGGTCCCACGACACGTTCTTGGGGCCATCGCCTCCGAACTGCGTCAGCAGCTGGGTCCCATCGCCCGCCATGATCCGCGCGTCGATCTCGAAGAGCGGCGTTCCCCCGTCCGAAAGCCTCTCGAGCCACGGAGTGGGAGGTCCCCGCACCGTCTCGAGCGAGATCCTCTGCCCGCGAGACACGTAGGAGCCCCTTATCCCTCTCCCATCGAACGCGAGCGACTCGTATCCCCGAGGGAGGGTCGTGTTCTCCGCGAGCACGGGGGATCCGGCAGGAGGAAGCGCATACGCCGCGGGCGCAAGGAAGAGCATTGCGATCCGCATCAGGGCCATCGATACGGCCGCGATCGCGACCGTGAGCATCGCGAGCTTCACGGCGCGATTCATGCTCGCTTCCGCTCCATCACCGCGATGTAGAACCCCTCCATCCCCGTCCTGTGCGGCCAGAACCTGCGCGTGCGCGCGACGCGCGGGTCGAGCGCGTTGCCGTCCCAAGACACAGCGCCGGGATCCCCGATGCCCGGGTCGAACTCCACGGTATCGAGGTCGGGATGCTTCGCGAGCGCCCACGCGACGACGAGCTCGTCCTCCTCGGGCTCGAGCGAGCACGTGCTGTAGACGAGCCTGCCGCCCGGCTCGAGGCACAGGTACGCGGCTCTCAGCAGCTCGCGCTGCGTGCGCGCGTTCTCCTTGATGTCGTGCACGGTGCGCTTGCCGAACCAGCCTGGCTCCGAGCAGAAGTTGCCGCTGCAGGACGAATGGGAAGGTCATCTTGAGGTCCTGCGCGAAGCGCGCGTCCTTCTTCACGCACACGACGTTCGCGAGGCCGAGGCGCTCCGCGTTGTTGCGCACGGCGACGAGACGCTGCGCGTCGCGCTCGAGCGCGACGACGAGCCCCCTGGGTCCCACCATCTGCGCGAGGTACGTCGCCTTGCCACCAGGCGCCGACGCCATGTCGAGGGCGCGCGCCCCTTCGGCAGGATCGAGCGCCTCGCACGTGAGCTGGGAGAGCGGGCCCTGCAAGTAGTACTTCCCCTGGAGGTAGTCGGGGGTCGCGCCGAGCGAGAACGACGCGCTCAGGTAGTAGCCCTCGCGCAGGAACGGGACTTTCGTGAGCAGCGCGCCCCTGCGGCTCAGCGATCGCGCGAGCGCATACCCGTCCGTCTTCTCGGTGTTCACGCGCAGCGCCTGCTGCACGTTCTCCGGGGGGACCGCGCGCGCGTCGGGGCAGATCGAGCGGTAGCGCGCGAGGAAGAACTGGCCCGACTCCTGCTGCTCGGCCTCGTCGGTCTCCTCGAACGCCGACTCCTTCACCATCTTCCCCTTCATCCGTCGACCTCGATCTCTACCTCGCCCGTCGCGGGATCGTAGCGCTTCACCTGCGGGAACG
>JAJPEB010000135.1 GCA_023252315.1 Candidatus Woesearchaeota archaeon
TCACCGAGTGGGACGAGTACCGCAACCCCGACTGCGACCTCCTCAAGGCGTCGCTGCGCGAGGCGGCCGTCTTCGACGGGCGCAACATCCTCGACGAGGAGCGCCTGCGCGCGCACGGCATCAGCTACGTCGGTATCGGCCGTGGGGGATCGCGGCCCCGCTGACCACGAGCCACGACGCGCCCGCCCAGTAGCCCGCGATCCGCACGAGCCACAGGACGGGGATCGAGAAGACATATTCTGCCCTGCATTCCGCGACGATGCGCGGCGTCGCCTTGCCGACGAGGAACGCGAAGAGGAAGGCCGCCCCGATCCCGGCTGCCGCGGCGCACATCTCGTACCTGCGCAGCGCGATGAGTGCGGCGAGAGCTCCCAGCGCGAGCCACGACGCCGCGAGGGCGCACAGGAAGCGCGTGCGCGTCTCGGGGTTGCGCACGAGCGAGCGGCCGACCCAGCGGGAATGCGCGAACGCCTCGCGCAGCGTCTCGGGATTGTTGTGGTAGCACGTCGCGCGCACGGGCGTCGCGAGGCCGAGCTTGGAGAGGTTGTCGTCGAAGTAGCCGCGCGAGGCGTCGAAGCCTCCCGACGCGAGGAACGCGTCCTTGCGCACCGCGCGGAACACCCCGCTGCCCGTGCGCTCGATGTCGTCGGGGATGCGGTTGATCGACC
The DNA here is from genome assembly GCA_023252315.1 of Candidatus Woesearchaeota archaeon. GTDB lineage: Archaea > Nanobdellota > Nanobdellia > Woesearchaeales > UBA525 > UBA525. The sequence goes on from JAJPEB010000135.1 coordinate 669, forward strand.
AGCTGCGCGCCCAGAGCCGCTCCTTGTTCGCGACCAGCTCGCGCGTGTGCGTCGTGCCGACTGCCTTCCCCTCCCTGACCGGCCTCGTGAGCTCCCCGAGATAGGCGGGGTCGAACACCATGTCCGCGTCGACGAACACGAGGATGCTCCCCTTCGCGAGGCGCGCCCCCCTGTTGCGCGCGGCGCCAGGGCCCGCGTTCGCCTGGCGCACGAGGCGCACCCTCTTGTCGCGCTTCGCGCGCTCGGCTGCGATGCGCGGCGTCGCGTCGCGGCTGCCGTCGTCGACGAGGATGATCTCGTGGCGCCGGTACGCCTGCGCCGCGAGCGAGTCGAGGCAGCGGCCCAGGTAGCGCTCCTCGTTGTAGCAGGGGATGACGACGGAGAGGAGGGGCTGGGCCATGCGCCCGCTCGCCCGCCCGCCGATTTAAAGGTTGCGCGGAGCAACATTTTTAAGCCCGTGCCTCGGGTGTCGGCGCATGGGGCAGAGAACGCCGCGCAGGCTCAACTTCGCGTGCGGGACCGACATACGGGACGGCTGGGTGAACATGGACGTCGCGCGGCTGGACGGCGTCGGCGTCGTGCACGACTTCAACGCGTTCCCCTACCCCTTCAAGGATGGCGCGTTCGATGAGATCTACGCGAGCCACGCGCTCGAGCACGTGGACGACCTGCTCCGCGTCATGGAGGAGTTCCAGCGCATCCTCGCGCCTGGCGGCGTCGTGAAGGCGCTCGTGCCGTACTTCTCGAGCCCGAACTCGTACCGCGACCCCACGCACCGGATATGGTTCACGAGCCAGACGTTCTCGTACTGCGCGCCCGGGCACTACTACTCGAAGGCCAGGTTCGTCGTGCGGCGCCGCAGGATGTTCCTCTTCTCGAACGCGGGGTTCATGCGCAGCGCCTGGTACTCGTGGCCCTTCGACGCCCTCTTCACCGCGTTCCTTCCCCTCTACGAGCGCTTCTTCTGCTACTGGCTGCCCTGCTCGGAGATCCATTTCCTGCTCCAGGTGGAGAAATCATGAGCGAGGCGTCCTACACCCGCAAGGCGTTCAGCGGATTCTTCTGGGTCTCGGCAGGCACCCTCGCGACGACGCTCTTCGGCTACTTGATCAGGCTCTACCTCGCGCGCAGCCTCTCCGTCGCGGAGTACGGCCTCATCTACTCGGTCATGGCGCTCTTCGGCCTCGTGAGCGTGTTCCAGCACCTTGGGCTCGGCGAGGCGATCGCGAAGCGGCTCTCTGGCTCGAGAGGCGAGGTGAAGGAAGGCATCCCGATCCTCGCGTGGTCCGCGCTCATCCTCTATGCTTGCACGATCGCTATCGGCATCGCGGGCGCGCTCCTCGCGCCGTGGATCGCTGCGGCCTATCTCGGCGTGCCCGAAGCGGCATCGCTCGTGCGTATCTTCGCGCTCGGCTTCGCGCTCTCGCCCATCGGTATCGTCGTCCCCGCCGCGTTCCAGGGCATGCAGCGCATGCGCATGCTCGCGCTCTACGGCCTCGTCCAGAGCGCGGTGCTCCTCGCAGCGACCGTAGCGCTCGTCGCCCACGGGCTCGGCGCGCGCGGCGCGATGTACGCGTATCTCGCGATGTACGCGGCGCAGCACCTCGTCTTCATCCCGCTCGCGCTGCGCATGTTCCCGCGCTCGCGCAGGCCTTTCGCGGACCCCACGCTCCCCAAGGCGCTGCTCGCGTACGGCATCCCCGTGATGCTCACCGGCGTCGCGTCGACGCTGCTCACGTTCACGGACACGCTGCTCCTCACGCTGCTCTCGAGCCTCACGCAGGTCGGCATCTACCAGGCGGCGCTCCCGACCGCGATGGCGCTCACGTTCTTCTCGGGCGTGCTCGTGACAGTGCTGCTTCCGCTCATCTCCGAGCTGTGGGAGCGCGGCGAGCGTGACCGCATCGCCGCCGCGATGGGCGACCTCTACCGCTACGCGCTCGTCGGCATGCTCCCGCTCGCGGCCGCGGCCATGTTCTATCCCGGCATCATCCTCAACCTGCTCTTCGGGGCCGAGTACGTCTCGGGCGCGCCCGTGCTGCGCGTGCTCGCGGCGGCGGCGGTCGTGCTCACGCTCAACGCGATCGCGATGGCGGCGCTCTCGGGCATGGGCTTCCCCAAGGACACGACGAAGGCCGTGCTCGCGGGCGGCATCGTCAACGTCGCCCTCGACCTCGCGCTCATCCCGCGCATGGGCGGCCTCGGCTCGGCGATCGCGACGCTCATCGCCTCGTGCGTCATCTTCGCCGTGTCGAGCGCCATGCTGCGCCGCAGGATCGAGGTGCGCGTGGGGCTCGGCTCGCTCGCTCGCGTGGTGGCCGCGGGCGCGGCGTTCTTCCTCGTCCTGCTCTTGTGCAGGGCGACGATCCCCGACACGATGAGCCAGTACGCGAAGGTCGCGCTCGCGGTGGCCGTGGGGTGCTGCGCGTACGCGCTCGCGCTCGTGTGGCTGCGCGCGGTGACGATGGAGGAGATCTGGTCGCTCAAGGAGCG
>JAJPEB010000136.1 GCA_023252315.1 Candidatus Woesearchaeota archaeon
CTCCCTTCTCAGCTCATGGGCCCAGATTCCTTGGCCGAGGGATGTGACGAGGAGGTTCGTACCCGAGTATTCTGCCTTCATGCATGCGCCCGAATACCCTGCAAGGCGAATGTGCCTCTCGCCGGGAAAGAAGAGCGCCTCATCGGAATCTTCCCTCGCGAGATACATGCGTTTCATCGCCTGTGTCGCTTCGAGCACGTTTGCGGGATCAAGCCTCTTCCATCCTTCTGCCCACCCGTGATGCGCGAGGAGCTCCGTGAGCCTTCGTGCGGATCCCGGCTCGAGCTCGTTTCCTGCGGTCCCGTTCATGCGCCTCCCCTCCTCAAGATGTAGTCGCATAGCCTGCCGAACGGATTCCTGCGCTGGAGCCCAGGACTCGGCTCTTCGGCCAAGCGGTGGGTGAGGAGATACGCAGGGGGCGTTTGCGCTCCAAGGCGCAAGCTGAGCTCGAGGCGCAGCCGCTCGTCTTCGCCGTGTATCTTGAATCCTGCGGAGGAGTACTTCGCATCCGCCGGCTCATGAGCCTCTATGACTGTGCTGCTGAGCGTTCCAGGGTATCGCGTGACCCTGAAGCTCGAGAGCTGCTCCAGGTCTCTCCAGCATGCGCCCGAAGCGTCCATGAAATAGGAATGACCGAGCTCTATCCCAAAAAGCCCTTTCTGCTCGCTCGGCATGATGAGCAGGTCTTCGTAGGCGTGGTCCGTATGCACGTGCCCGCTTCCCGCCGCATGCACTCCTGTCAAGCGCAGCTGCGATCTCCCCGGGACGAGAATCGCCTCCTTCTCCAGGTCTGCGCCTGCCACATCCTTGAGGTAGAATTCGTTGAGCGCTCTCGCGACTCCTTCGGATCGCAACGGGTATGCGCTCGAAAGATCCCATCTTGCCAGTGCGAGCCTGCGTTCGAGACTTCTGTCCATCGTGGATTACCTCTTTCTTACTATTATCAAGTGGTACATATATTAATAGAAGAGTTGTACTTCAAAAATACGACAAAATTAAAAAGATATCCACGTCTCCTGCAACGTGCCCGACGACATCCTCCTCAAGGCAGGCCTGTCCGTGCGCGAGCTCTCCGTCTACAGGTTGCTCCTCGCCGAAGGGGAACTGATGGCGAGCGCGATAGCGAAAAAGACAGGGATTATCCGCACGAACGCGTACGACGTGCTCAACTCGCTCGTGAAGAAAGGCATAGTCTCGTATATGGTGAGGAATGGGAAAAAATACTTCCGCTCGACGGAACCTGAGAAACTGCTCGACTATATAGACGCGCAGCGGAGGGATCTCGAGGAGACGAAGGATGAGATCGCGAAAATTCTTCCGAGCCTGCGCGCGGTGGACGCCTCGTCAGAGCGCCCGATCATCGAGATCTACGAAGGCAAAGAAGGCATGAAGACGATCCTCGCGATGTCCGTGAGAGAGTCGCTGCGCACGAGGAAAGAGATCCTCGGCATCTCCGTGCAGCAGCAGAAGTGCAGGGAGCTCGCGGGCCCTTACCATGCGCGCTGGTACGCGGACAGAGAGAAGCGCAGGATCAAGAGCAGATACCTCATGCCGTCGCACGAGAGAATCATCCCCGTCCAGCACACCTCGTTCAAGCGGCTGCCGAGAGCGGCGAAGAACCCGAGCGAGATCTTCATCTTCGGCGACATTACTGCGCAGTTCCTTTTCACGGGAAACCTCTTCACCGCGATCGTCATCAAGGACAAGGCGATCACGCAGACCTACAGGGACTATTTCGATTTCCTGTGGAAGACGGTGAAATAGATGTCCCTCCTCTTCCTCCTCAACAAGCGCGACCTCGCCCTCGCCGAGGCGGAAGCCAAGGCAGCGGTCCACGGCTGGGGCTGGTGGGATGCGCCCGAGCGCCAGAGCGAAGGCATCGTCCTCTTCCCCCGCGCGCGCGCAGCACCGAGATCCCTCGCGCTCACGCGCCGCGTCGTGAGGGTGCTCGCGCAGGGCGATGCGAAGGACGCGCAAGACATCCTCGCTTCTGTCCCCTGGGCGCGCCATCTCAAGGGGAGGCGCTACCGCGTCACGCTCGCGCGAGAGGGGAGCTCGACGCTCAGCGAGAAGGACGTGGCGAGGATCGTATGGGACGCGCGCGGCGAGGCGGCGGTCGATCTCGCGCATCCCGAGGCCACGGTCGACGTCGTCCTCACGCCCACGCGCGCGTTCGCGGGCATCCGCACGTGGGAAGAGGAGGAGCGCTTCGAGGACCGCCGCGCGCACCTCTGGAAGGCGCCGCACCCGAGCGCGGCGCATCCGGCGATCGCGCGTGCGCTCGTCAACCTCTCGTGCGCGCGCAGGATCCACGACCCGTTCTGCGGCGCGGGCGGCTTCCTCATCGAGGCCGGGCTCTCGGGCAGGCTCGCGTCGGGCGGCGACATCGAGCCCGAGATGGTCGCGCGAGCGCGCGCGAACTGTGCCGCGTTCGGGCTGCGCCCGCAGGCGCTCGTGTGCGACCTCCCGTTCGGCAAGAACACGCGCGACGTCGCGCTCTCGCCGCTGCTCGAGGCGTTCCTGCTGCGCGCGCACGCGTCGAGCGCGAGGCTCGTCATCGGCGTGCCCTCTCCATTGCGCGAGACGTGCGGCTGGCGCGTGCGCGCGCACTTCCCGACGTACGTGCACGCGAAGATGACCCGGCACTTTTATGTACTCGATCGGGGGCCGCGCGTCGCATGAGGACCGCGATGGCGTTCGGGACGTTCGACCTGCTGCACCCCGGGCACGAGCACTACCTGCGCGAGGCGAAGGCGCACGCGGACAGGCTCGTGGTCGTGGTCGCGCGCGACGACACGGTGCGCGCGGTCAAGGGCAAGACGCCGCGAGACGACGAGCGCACGCGCCTCGCGAACGTGGCCGCGCTGCCGTACGTGGACGAGGCGATGCTCGGCGAGCCCGGCGACAAGTACGCGGTCGTGCTGCGCGTGCGCCCCGACGTCATCTGCCTCGGCTACGACCAGCGCACGTTCACGGACGGGCTCGACAGCGGCGGCATCTTCCACTCGATGGCGTCCCAACTGCCCAACGCCGAGACCGTCGAGAGCCGCGTCCCGGTGTTGCAGGTCTACCGGCGCGAGCTGCACGACGCCGGAGGGCCGGGCCGCTTCCGCGGCGGGGTCACGGTC
>JAJPEB010000137.1 GCA_023252315.1 Candidatus Woesearchaeota archaeon
CGGAGCTCGCGAAGTAAGCGCGCTTGCGCTCCTCTTTTTCTTTCCCTTTCTTCTCTTCCTCTGCTGCGGCGTATCTACAGGGTTTTACGTCGACCGAGGCCTCCGGCACCTCGGTCTCCTGTTCGACGCCAAGGCAGCAGAGCTATGAGGAACGAATTGCGGATGGAAATTAGGGGATGGGCGTCACCTATAATTTTATAAACGCCTGCGACTGGTGCACGCGCACAGGTGACGACGATGCAGTGCGAGAAATGCAAGAAGGAGATGGAGAAGCAGGCCACCTACCAGTCCGGGAACTCGACGTTCCAGCGCTTCAGGTGCAAGACCTGCTGGACGGAGAAGAGCCAGGCGATCGGGATAGTGGGCGGCATGCCGAAGTGAGCGATGGGCTTTCGTGACCAGATCCAGGGATGGACGGACGACGCGAAGGACTACTTCGCGCAGCTGAGCCCGCAGGAGCGCTACGGATGGGTCGCCGAGGGCGCGGGCGCCGTGCTGCTCCTCCTCGGCCTCGCGCTGCTCGTCTTCTGATATTGCGCGCCTCTCGCTATGCCGTAGGCGGCGAGGAAATGGCCGCTCTCGCTCGGCGCTCCCGCATGCAGGATGCGGCTCGAGACGAACGTCAGGGTCCACAGCGCTCCTCGGGCTCGAGGGGGGATCGCTACCCTGCGCACCTGCGCCCGGGCGCTCATGCACAGCGGCGCGTACGACTCGCGCGAGAGCACCACGCCTGACGCGGCCAAATCGTCGATGTCGAGGGGGACATACTCGAGCGTGCGCGGGACATCCCCGAGGTTCACGAGCACCCGCACGATCTCCGTCCCTTCGGCGAGGCGCGCGTCGCGGGCGTGGAGTATCCCTTGGTCGACGTCGAGGTGCAATCCCCCGTACTCCGATCTCTCCATCCCCTGCACGGCCCTGATGAACGCGAGCGGGAGCGCCGTCCCGAGGCCGAGCGATGGCACGAGCGTCCTCTCGAGCGCGGCGGCGAGGCGCGCGCAGCACGGGTAGCTGTCCTGCCCGTCGTGCCCGAGCTGCGGGAAGAAGCCCCAGCCATGCGCCCCCTCGCGCCGGGCATGCGAGAGCAGCTCGCCGCGAGCGGCCTCGAGCGTCTCCTCGGGGATCTCGCACTCATGGCGCGCGAGCCACATGGAAGAGCGTCGTGAGGAGAATACGCCCGTGCGCTCAGGCTGCCGCATGCGACCCCTTCGCTTCCTTGCCCATCTTGACGCCGCCTGGCGGCAGCAGCGGCACGATGTCGTCGGGATGCGCGCCCAGGCGCTTCGCGATCCGCTTCGCGACGTCCGACGTCTTCTCGTTGCCCTGCAGGACCTCGATCGCGCTCGAGCAGCGCGCGAGCACCGCGCGCTCGGGGCCCGCCATGATGCGCCCGCTCTCCTCCCTGCCGACCCATAGGCCCAGGCGCACCGTGCGATAGCGCACGCCGCCGCGCACCATGAACGCGCCCTTGCCCATGAACTCGCCCGGGTTCGCGCTCTTGCTCAGCTGCTCGGGCGAGGCGGAGAACACCTCGAGCGAGCCCATGCCTCCCTTCCACGCGCGGCTGTACGTCGCCGCGAACTGCGCCGCCTCCTCCATCGTCTCGTCCGCGGGAGGAGCGCCCTGCGCCTTCACGACCACGAACGGCGAGCCCGCCATGTCGGTGTGGAAGACGACGTCGCCCGGCTGCGCGTGCTTCTTCACGATCACCTCGTTCGTCGTCGCGTCCCGCCCGCCCACGCACAGCACGCCCTGCGAGCTCACGAACCAGCGGAACTTCTCGTACCACTCCTTCTTCGGCTTGGGCTTGCTCTCGGCCTCCTCCTTCGCGCGCTGCGCGTGCTGCTCTTGCGCGAGCTTGCCGCGCGCCATCTCGACCGCCTTGCGCGCTCCCTCGAGCTTGCGCTTCGCCTTCTTCGCCCGCTCGAAGTACCTCGCCGCGTTCTGCTCGGGCGTGAGGCGGGAGTCGAGGACGATGCGCATGCCGGATCGTGCGTGGGGCGGGCTTTTAAGGGTTGCGCGGGAGATTCGACAGGATATGCTGCTGCGGAGGATGCCGAGGCAGCAGCGCTAGACGGCAACGTAGGAAGGATCGTGGGCGAGAATGAGCAGGCTTAGCACGCCGCGATCGGGTCCACGCGCTCGATCGGGTTCTGGTCGCACAGGTACGGCTCCGCCTTGGGGCCGATGATGCCGAGCAGGTCCACGCGCGAGGCGCCTTCCTTCACGAGCACCGGGATCGAGAGGTCGAGGCGCTCGCCGGGCTTGAGCTCGGCGTTCTTCACGTTGACCGTGTTCTCGATGTCGTCGGTGAGCACGGAGAGCTTGATGCCCTGGACCGCGGGCCCGCTCGCGTCCGCCTGCATGCGGAGGATGACGTCGCTGCCCTGGCTGCAGAACTCGAGGACCTTCACGTGCGTGCTGAGGTCCTCGCAGTCGGAGTTCGTGCCCGCGTCGATGCTCCAGTTCATGATCATGCCGCCGAGCGCGACCGCGAACGCCATGAGCAGGACAGTCGCGATCAAGGGCGACATCCCTCGACGTGAACGGAGAATGCACTCACCTCTCTCCATATCCCGATATGACGCGGGTCGATTTATAAAGCTTGCTTCTGCCTGCGAGCGGGGCTTCCCGGCCTCCCCGATGGGGCGCTTTCCCCTTCTTCACTTGGCCTTGCGTCTTCTCAGCCCATTCTCCTCGCAGTACGCGTCGAAGAGCTGCGCGAAGAGGCGCGGCACCGTGCGCATCCGCTCGGGAGGCTGCACGAACGCGAAGCGCAGCTGGGTGCGCCCGTCCTCGGGGTCCTCGTAGAAGCCGCGCATGGGCGCCGTGAAGAGCGTGTGGGGCGCGCCGTCGACCATGATCCTGCCCTTCCTCGCGCAGTAGATCACGAACTCCTTGGAGTCGAAGCCATCGACGAGATCGCGCACGTCGCCCACGGTGTAGATCGCCGCCTGCGGGCGCGAGAGGATGATGCCGGGCATGAGCGCCGAGAGCTCGCGCGCGAAGTCGCGCATGAGCGGCTTGTAGTACGCGCGCTGCCCCTTGAGGAACTCCTGGATGTCTGCGTGCGAGACGTGCGCGAGCGCGCCCGCCGCGAGCTGGCCCAGGATGCTCGCGCACA
>JAJPEB010000138.1 GCA_023252315.1 Candidatus Woesearchaeota archaeon
GTCTCTGGCTCAATCCTCTTCTTCCTTCGGAGGCCCATCTTCCTCGTCGAGAATCCCTGCAGGAAGATCAGAAGGCCGCACAATTCCCGACCCCGACGCCTCCGCCTTCATCCTCTCCTCCGGATCCACGACCGTGCACGCGACCACCGTGTCGTCGTCCCTGAGGTCCATGAGCCGCACGCCCTGCGTGTTGCGCCCGATCACGCGCACGCCCGACGCGGGCGTCCTGATCGTGATGCCGTTGCGGCTGATGAGCATGATGTCCTGGTCGTCGCGCACCGCCTTCGTCGCGACCACCTTGCCGTTGCGCTCGGACGTGATGATGTTGATCACGCCCTTGCCGCCGCGCGCGATGTGGCGGTACTCGTCCGCGAGGGTGCGCTTGCCGAAGCCGTTCTCGGTCACGCACAGCACGCTCGCGCTCTCGCGCAGCACGAGCGCGTCGACGACCTCGTCGCCCTCCTCGAGCCTGATGCCGCGCACGCCCGTGCTGTTGCGGCCCATGGGGCGCACGTCGTCCTCCGAGCAGCGCACGGCCATGCCCGACGCCGACGCGATGAAGACGACGTCCTTGTCGCGCGTGAGGAGCACGTCCACGAGCGCGTCCCCCTCGAGCAGGTTGATCGCGATGATGCCCGACTGGCGCACGTTGCCGTAGGCTGAGAGCACCGTCTTCTTGAGCAGCCCGTTGCGGGTCACGAACATGAGGTAGCGGTCGTCCGAGAACTCGCGCACCGGGATGACCGCGCGCACCTTCTCCTCGTGCGAGAGGTGCACGATGTTGATGAGCGGCCTGCCCTTGCCCTGCCTGCTGCCCTCGGGGATGCTGTAGACCTTCGTCCAGTAGACCTTGCCCTTGTCCGTGAAGATGAGCAGCCACGTGTGCGTGTTCGCGATGAAGAGGTGGCGCACGAAGTCCTCCTCCTTCGTCGTGGTCGCGAGCACTCCCTTGCCGCCGCGGTGCTGCGCGCGGTAGGTGTCTGCCGGCATGCGCTTGCAGTAGCCGCCGTCGCTGATCGTGACGACGACGTCCTCGGGCTCGATGAGGTCCTCCATGTCGAGGTCGCTCTCGTCCGCCTCGACGATCTGCGTCTTGCGCGGGCTCGGGTACGACTGCGCGAGGGAGGCGAGCTCGTCCTTGATGATCGCGAGGATGCGCGCGTCGCTGCCGAGGATCGCCTCGCATTCCGCGATGAACGTGCGCGTCTGCGCGAGGTCGTCGCGCACCTTCTCCTGCTCGAGCGCGGTCAGGCGCGAGAGGCGCATCTCGAGGATCGCGCCCGCCTGCTTCTCGGAGAGCGCGTACGTGTCCATGAGGCCCGTGCGCGCGTCCTCGACCTTCTTCGCGCCGCGGATGAGCGCGACGATCGCGTCGATGTGCGCGAGCGCGGTCACGAGCCCCTCGAGCAGGTGCGCCTTCTCCTGCGCCTTCCTCAGGTCGTACTCCGTGCGCGCGCGCACGACCTGCTTGCGGTGCTCGACGTAATAGCCGAGCGTCTCGCGCACGCCGAGCGTGCGCGGCCTGCCGTCGACGATGCACACCATGATGACGCCGAACGTCGTCTGGAGCCTCGTGTGGTGGTAGAGCGCGTTCTCGACGATGTCGGGCGTCGCGCCCTGCTTGAGCTCGATCACGATGCGCATGCCGTCGCGGTCCGACTCGTCGAGGATGTCCGACACGCCCTCGATCTTCTTCGCCTTGACCGCGTCCGCGATCTCCTTCACGAGATCGGACTTGCCGACCATGTACGGGATCTCGCGCACGATGATGCGCGCGCCCTTGCCCTTCGCCTCGCGCTCGAGCACCGCGCGCACGCGCAGCTTGCCGCGCCCGCCCTGGTAGTACTGGAGGATGCCCGTGCGGCCCTGGATGACGCCGCCCGTCGGGAAGTCGGGGCCGGGCATGATCTTCGCGAGCTCGAGCGTCTCGATCTCGGGGTCGTCGATGTACGCGATCGCCGCGCGCGCGACCTCGCCGAGGTTGTGCGGCGGGATGTTCGTCGCCATGCCGACGGCGATGCCCGACGAGCCATTGATGAGGAGGTTGGGGAGCTTGGAGGGGAGGACTGCGGGCTCGCTCAGGCTCCCGTCGAAGTTCTCCGTCATCGGGACGGTTTCCTTGTCCAGATCCTGGAGCATCTCGTCGGCCACGCGCGCGAGGCGCGCCTCCGTGTACCTCATCGCCGCCGGCGGGTCGCCGTCGAGGCTGCCGAAGTTGCCCTGCCCGTCGACGAGCGGGTAGCGCATCGAGAAGTCCTGGCCCATGCGCACGAGCGCGTCGTAGACGGACTGGTCGCCGTGCGGGTGGTACTTGCCGAGCACCTCGCCCACGATCCTCGCGCACTTCTTGTGCGCCTGGTTGTGGCGCAGCGCGAGGTCGTTCATCGCGTAGAGGATGCGGCGGTGCACCGGCTTGAGGCCGTCGCGCACGTCGGGCAGCGCGCGCCCCACGATCACGCTCATCGCGTAGTCGAGGTACGAGCGCTGGAGCTCCTCATCGATCGGCTGCTCGATCGTGACCGCTTCGGGGAGCTTGTCCGGCTGGTCCTCCTGCGGTTTCTTCGGGTCCATAGAGAACGGGTTTTCGCGCCTTTTGTCGTCTGAGAATCGGGCTTCCCGCCGCTTTATAATGGTGTCGGTTCCGGCTCTGCGGCCAATGCTGTGCCAGCCATGGGGAAGGGCTCACGGGGACCCCTCTCCTGCCAGCAACCATTAAAAACTCACTTCGCTGTGGAGACACCCAAGGGGAGGCTACCACTATGGAGAGAAGCACTGCGGAAGTCATCGTCAAGGTCTATTCGGTCCTGTTCTGGATCTTCACCGTCATCTACGCGATCGTGGGCCGCGCGGCGCTCTTCGGGGGCTCGCTGCTCGGCGCCATGAGCGGGGGCATGATGGGCATGGGCGACATGCAGCGGGGCATGATGGGCGGCCTCGTCGGCGCGCTCGGCATCGTGTTCGGCATCGTCCTGCTCGCGCTCGCCGCGCTCTCGGGCTTCGTCGCGAACGGGCTGTGGACGAGGCGCCCCTGGGCGCGCGTCACGGGGCTCGTGCTCAACATCCTCTGGCTGCTCAACTTCCCGCTCGGCACGATCCTCGGCGCGTTCGGCATCTACTTCTT
>JAJPEB010000139.1 GCA_023252315.1 Candidatus Woesearchaeota archaeon
AGCATCTCGCAGTACCCTGCAGCGGTCAGTTCCGCGAGATGCTCGTCGAGCGCGACTCGTGACCCCGGCCGATAGAGCGGATGCGTCGACGCGACGACGAGCGGCTCGAGCGGGATGACGAACGAGCCGGAAGGCTGGGCGGAAGGCGATGGCACGAGGCGCGCCGCGATGTAGTCGCGCTCGAAGAACTCGGGGGCGACGATCCGCAATTGCATGAGCACGTTCGTCCCCAGCGAGGACCCGAGCGCAGCTATCGCGTCGATGGAGGGCATGCCCGCGGGAGAGGGGAGTCTGTTATAAGTATTGCTAAATTAGTAACTTAGAAGTAGATATTTTTTCTTTGACCATGCCGAAGGAGCCTTCTTAAGCGGTGCGCCATTCGCGCGCGCCATGCAGTCCCTCACCGAAGGCACGACGCGCTTCCTCACGCAGAGCGAGGAGCACATCAGCAAGCGCATGCCTGTCTTCTACAATCCCGTGATGAAGCTCAACCGCGACCTCTCGCTGCTCGCGATCGCGACGCTGCATGATCCGATCATCGCGCTGCCGATGGAGGCGTCGGGCGTGCGCGCGGCGAGGATCGTGCACGAGCTGGTCGAGCCGGGGCATCTCGCCGTGAGGGAGATCGCGATCAACGACCTCTCGCAGCAAGCGATCGAGACGGCGAGGCGCAACGTGCGGCATCCCGCGGCGACGTTCAGCGTCGCGGACGCGAGCGTGTTCCTGCGCACGCGCAGGCCCGCGGACTACGTCGACGTCGACCCGTTCGGGACACCGAACCCGTTCCTCGACGCGGCCGTGCGCGGCGTGCGCCGCGGCGGCATCCTCGCGATCACGGCGACCGACACGAGCGCGCTCGCGGGCACGTACCCCCGGGCGTGCGCGCGCAAGTACTGGGCGCAGCCGAGCAGGACGTGGGTCATGCACGACATCGGGCTGCGCATCCTCGTGCGCAAGGCGCAGCTCGTGGGCGCGCAGTACGACGTCGCGCTCGCGCCGCTGCTGAGCGTCTCGACGGACCACTACTACCGCATCTTCCTGCGCTGCGCGGAGGGCGCGGGGAGGGCGCGAGAGCTCATCGCGCGCCACGCCTACGCGCACGTCGACACGGCGCGCGCGTGCGTCGAGGTCTCCTCGCGCAACGTCGCGGAGGGCGCGCGCGCGCATGCGGCGGGGCCGCTCTGGACGGGGCCGCTCCACGACGCGGCGTTCGTGCGCGCGATGCTCGAGAGGTCTGAGGCGCTCGACGACGCCACGTTCTCGCACGCGCGCGACCTGCTGCGCACGGTCGAGGACGAGTGCCGCATCGAGAGCGTCGGCTTCCTCGACATGCACGAGCTCTCGTCTCGCATCGGGTGCGACCCGCCGCGGCGCGACGCCCTCTTCGCGCTGCTGGGCGATCGCGCGTGCCGCACCCACATCAGCCCCGTCGGGTTCAAGACGGACCTGCCGATGGAGGATGTCGAGCACGCGATGCGCGACGCGCAGGGGAAGAAGTAGGCCACCCCTGATTTGCCCCTCCCCGTGCTGCGGCGTCTCCAAGAGGTTTTACGTCGGCCGGAAACCGGTGGTTTCCGGGCCTCCTGTGTGACGCCGAGGCAGCACTCGAGTCGCAAGGCCCAGAGAAGTACCTGAGTATTCGGAAGAAACAATCGCTCTGTGGAAAATAGATGGAGATCGATCTAGGTGCACGAAGGAAATCCTACCTCGGCCCGCATTGCCCGTGGTGCGCGACGCTCGTCCCCGCCTTCGCCGCGAGGCACATGTTGCCGTACGTCTGCCCGTCGTTGCCGCACACGGGCGTGTAGAGGTCGTAGTTGCAGTCCTGCGTCGGCCCGACGACGCCGTCGTACGCGCCGAGATCCTCGACCGCGTGCCCGTACGTGCCGTTCTCGTTGTAGACGGTGTTCTCCCACCTGCCGCCGTACACGACGAGCAGGAAGAGCATGGCGATCGCGATGCATCCCATGATCGGGATGAACAGGATCCTCACGAGGTCGCGCATGCCCTTCCGTTCTCCTCGTGGTATTTAAACGTTGCTTCCGTCTCCCGTCAAAGCCCCCGCGCGTGCGCGGAGGCCGCAGCGACCCAGCACAACGCTTAAAAAGAAACCGCGGTTCGCAGCGAGCATGACGCAATCAACGCTCGGCAACACGACGACGAACGACGCGGGCAGCGTGCACTTCCCCTGCCCCAAGTGCGGCAAGGCAACCGTGGTGCGCACGCGCAACGAGCGCGAGATCGTCTCGCGCTACACCTGCGGCAGCTGCGGCTTCATGGGGCCGAACTGAGACGACAATGGCGAGCGCGGTCATCACGATCAAGATCATGCCGGAGAGCCCGGACGTCGACCTCACGACCATCGAGGGCGAGGTCAGCAAGCGCGTCGACGCGTTCACGGGGACCTCCGCGCAGAAGCGCTTCGAGATCGAGCCCATCGCGTTCGGCCTCAAGGCGCTCAAGGTCCGCTTCGTCATGGACGAGAGCATCGGCGGCACCGAGCCCATCGAGCAGGAGCTCGCGGCAATCGAAGGCGTGCAGAGCGTCGACGTGACAGACGTGCGCCGCACGATCGGATAGCGTTTCTGGGTGCCGCACGAATGGCGCGCTACAAGGTCATCTACGACAGGGACGGCTGCATCGGGGCGTTCGCGTGCGCGGCGGCCGCGCCCGACTTCTGGAAGTACGACGAGGACGGCAAGGCGACGCTCGAGGCCGCGACGTACAACCCCGAGACGAAGCGCTGGGAGCTTCTCATCGACGAGAAGGACCTCTCCGAGAACCAGGCCGCGGCGGACGTGTGCCCCGTGCAGGTGATCGTGATCGAGAAGGTTGAGGAGCAGGAGGAAGAGAAGGGTGAAGTCGGCGAATAGCTGCGCCTGTCTCGCTCATCGCTTCCTGTAGCGTTCCACGATGCGGGCCTTGAGCTCGCGCCCCCACATCTTCATCTGCTCCCCTGCTCCTGCCGGCGATGTAAGCTTGTCCGCGAGCATCGCCACGTGACCCGTGAGCTCATAGCGCTGCTGTCGCCGCACCCCCTCGATGATGCCCGCGGTCAGGATGAGCGGGTCCGTCTCCCGATATGGAGGCAGCCGGACAAGGAGCGCGGGCGCCCCCTCCT
>JAJPEB010000027.1 GCA_023252315.1 Candidatus Woesearchaeota archaeon
GCTGCGCGAGAGGGAGAGAAAGGGAAAACGGAAAGAGGGAAGGAAGGACGGACGCGAGGGCCTAGACGATATCCTCTTCGGCCACGACGACGAAGTCCCCGAGCGCGAGCACCGCCGAGAACGGGATGAGCGTCTCGCCGTCCTTTGTCTTCTCGAGGTCCGCCTTCTCCGCGAACGGCGTGATGTTGCGCAGCACGACATGGATGAGCTCGCCCGTCGTCGCCTCGAACACGACGTCGCCGACCTCGCCGAAGCGCTTGCCCGACTTGCTCACGACCGTCTTGCCTATGATGTGCTTGGAGAAACGCTTCTCCCCCTTGTCCTGCCTCGAATCGTCAGCCATGATGAACACCTATATACGACACCACGCGCCGGGAGTATTTAAAGTTTTTTATGAGGCAACTCCAGGAAAATAGAGGGCCGCTGCCTTGGAGTAATCCAGGAGCGCGCCAAGGCGGAGCCGGGCGCGACGTAAAACCTGCGCAAGCATAGGTCCTCCGCAGCGGCCGAAGAAGAACCCGTCCAGGAATCGCCGGATTTCCTTACTCCCCCATGACGGAAATATTTAAATATGCACAGCGGCACAGCGGCACGCGAGAGGTGCAGTATGGCAGACCTTCAGACCATCATCCTTGCGATCATCATCGGCACGCTCGCCGCGATCGTCTACAGCCTGCGCGTGCTCGTGCTCATGGAGCGCCGCATCGCGCGCATCGACAAGCACATCGAGATGATGGCCGAGAAGATCGTCCTCGAGGAAGCGAGGATCGAGAAGATGGTCGTCAAGAAGAAGTAGGCTTTCGCGCTCTTTTCTCCTCCCTTTCTCCCTTGTGCCCGTAGCGCGCTGCGGCCTCTGCGATCGCCTGTATGAATCCCGGCATGTCGCGCGCGCAAGCGGAGAGCCCGGGCACGCCGAGCACGGCTGTGTACCCTTGGAAGAGCGTCCGGTTGTCCCTCTCGATGCCCGAGACGCTGCCCGACGCAGGAGAGTACGTGACGCACGAGGCTTCGTTCCCGAAGTCGCTGTCCGGGAGCAGGTCGATGGAGAACCGGTAGGCGGGATCCTCCGCGGTGCCCAGCTCGTCGAGCGAGAACGCCACAGAGCCATCGCCGCTGTACGCGTCCGCGCGGGCGCTGCTGCCGAGGATGCGTAGGTACGGCACCTCGAGCGCGTAGGACGCGCGTGGCGCAGGTGTTCCTCTCCGGGAGGGCTCTACGAGCTTCCATTCCAGGCCGTCGAGGTCCATAGTTACTTAGAAGTAGTTACTTTTTATAAGAGTTTGCGTGCGCGAGAAGAGGCTCATGCCTGCGAGGCTGCCGCGAGCGCCGTTGCGCATTCTCCCCTCGGCGTTCATTCACCCATGCGGGCGCCCGACAGGCTGGAGCCTGTACGAGAACCCCGTCCTCATGAACTCGAGCTGCCCGGGGCTCATGCGCACCCCCGCCACGCCGCCGTCGCGCACGCGCTCCCCGAATCTCGTCGAGGGGCGCTCGCCGAGCGCCTCGAGCCCCCACTCCGCCTTGATCGCGGACGTGACCGTGAGCCGCGAGAGCGTCCCCGCCGCCTCGTCCGCGAGCGCGAGCCGGGTCACGTGCGAGTAGCATGCCGCGGCGCGCTCGCCCATGCCCCGCAGCGCGTCCCCGAGATGGACATACGCAGGGGCGAAGCCCGTTCCGTTGCGCGCCACGGCGGCACGCAGGGCCTCGCGCGCCTGCGCGTACTCCTGCAGCTTGACGAGCGCGAAGCCCCTGAAGTTGTATCCGAGCGCGAGGTCCGGATCGATCTCGAGCGAGCGGTCCAGGTGGGGAAGCGCGTGCGAGACGCACTCCCCCGTCTCCCTTCCCTCCCCCCGGGCCGCATGGTAGCCTGCGAGCCTGAGCAGCGTGTAGCCGAGCCGCATGCGCGAGTTCGCCGCGTCCTCGACGCCGATCGACGAGATGAAGTCCTCCCTCGCGCTGCGCAGGAGCGATTCCGCCACCTGCATGTCGCCCGCCTCGTGGACCCATTCGCCGAGGCCGAGCTGCGCCATCCCCTTGCCGAAATGCGCGCCCGCCCGGTACGAGGCGCCGAGCGAGGGAAGCGCGAGCGCGTCGTGGAATGCCCGTATCGCCTCGGGATAGCGGTCGCGCAGCCCATAGTCCCTCGCGAGCAGGAACGACGCCTGCCCGAGCACGAACCGGGATCCCGCGTCGCTCTCGCTGCCGACGCGCGCGACGACATCCTCCAGAAGGCTCACCGCTGCGTCCCTCCCCATTCGCGCCGCAGCGTCGATGTCCCCGAGGAATCGCGCGGGATCTCCCATGGAGCGGGGGTGGGGGGACGCGCTAATAATCCTTCTCCTCGGGAGCCATGTGGGGGCCCGGCAGGCATTCGATCATGCGATCGCCGCGAGCCATCAGGAGACGCCCGCCCAAGGCACGGGGAGAAGACACGCCTCGATCGCGCAGCAAGGCGCTACAGCCGCTTGCACAGCGACGTCCCTACGATCCAGTTGACGAGGCCCTGATTGTAGACGTGCGGGTGCGCGCGCAGCCGGCGAAGGTCCTCGCCGCGCGGGCGGCGGTAGCCTCGCTCGTGCCAGAAGCGCGCGTTCTCGCAGAAGCCGATGACGACGAGATCGACGCCGGCGTCCCTGCACAGCTCCTCGCGCGCGTCCACGAGCCTGCTGCCCGTGCCGCCGCCGCGCACGTCAGGATGCAGGCGGATCGAGCCGTCGTAGCTCATGCCGATCCCGGGCTGAAGGGAGAACTTCTGGAGCGCGTTCGGGATGACGTATCCTGGCACGAGATAGCGGATAGCCGTCGCGCCGCGCTCGCACTGCTCGACGCTGAGCAGCCCCGGATCGAATCCTCGCGCAGCGTATATTTCGCGCGCTCGTGCAGCGATGTCCATGGGGGCGGGACTGCGGCGCAGGATAAAACGCTATCGGACCAGCTCCTCGAACGTGAGCCCCTTGCGCTGCGCGTCCTCGTGCGTCACGACGTAGCTCGCGGCAGTCCTGCGCGCGTCCTCTGGCGAGACGAAGCGCCAGCCGCGGCGCAGGAACTTGACGCCGAGCCAGCACTCGCAGCCGAAGCGCCTGCAGAAGAAGAGCAGCTCGTCCACCTCGCGGTGGCTGAAGTACTTCGCATCGTCCTTCGTGAGCTTGCACTCGACGCCGATCTTGCGCGCGGCGTTGCCCGCGATCACGTCCGGCAGCTCGTGCTGGAGCGCGCCTGATGCCGGAGCGCGGAACGCCGCCCAGCCCGCGTCCCAGAACATGTGCACGAGCTCGCGCTCCGCGACCGAGCCGCGCGCCTTGTGGGTGCGGTTGGAGGGCATGGTCCTGGCCTGCATCGCCTGCGTTATAAACGTGGCGGGTGCCCCTAGCTGCGCATGACGCCGAGCATGCCGTAGCCGAGGGTGCCGCTCAGGCCGTGCGTGTTCGCGAATCGCGTGGAGTAGATCGCCCCTCCCGTCGCGGCCTGCAGCGGCCCGAGCGCGTAGGTGTCGATGCGCGCATCCGATATCCGGTCCTTGCCGATGCCGTACGCCGCCAGGTCGAGCGCGATCGCCCGCTGGAGATCGAGCGTCAGCGGTTGCCTGCGCGGCGTCTTGATGACGCCGCTCTCCACCCACTCGCCCGCCCTCGCGAGGCAGAGCGCATCGTAGACGAGGCTGTCCTTCCTGATGCTCGGCGGCACGAACGCATGCACGGACGCGAGGTCCTCGCCGTCAGCGGCGACCGTATCCAGATAGGCGGAGACGATACCGCAATCGAGCTGCGATTTGCCCGCGTGCAGGATGCCGACGCTCCTCGTTC
Organism: Candidatus Woesearchaeota archaeon; assembly: GCA_023252315.1. Lineage (GTDB taxonomy): Archaea > Nanobdellota > Nanobdellia > Woesearchaeales > UBA525 > UBA525. The sequence continues at coordinate 3,804 of JAJPEB010000027.1, forward strand.
CCACGAGCACGATCTGCGGGCAGTCGCTGTGCACCGCGGTGAGCAGCATCCCCGCGTCAAGGGTGTAGATGCCGTCCGCCCCAGGCGTGCGGCACCTGGGAACGTCGTCGTACCCTTCGTACTCGTGCGCGTTCTGCGCGCTGATGCGCAGCACCTGCGGGACGCCGGGGTTCTGCATCACGTAGCGCGCCCTCTGGCCTGCGAGCGCTCCGGCGAACGCGCGCTGGTCCTCGAGGGCGCGCTCTTTCTCGTGCGGCCATGCGAGGCCTACGCAATGGTTGCGGGAGGGAAGCGCGAACGTGACGCCGTGGGAGACGCGGGGAAAGCGCCTCTCGAGCAGCCTCGAGCGCAGGACGCCATCCTCGAGCCGGAGATGGCGCCCTACCAGCTCCTCGAGTGCCTGCGAGGGATCCTGCAGCTGGAGGGGGCGCGTCCTTCCCATCGGCTGCGGGAGCCTGCCGCGATTCATAAGCGCTGCGCCGCGGCGCGCGACCCCACGGCAAGGCATAAAAGGCGCGCATCCTCTCGACGGCCCATGGACGACAACGACCTCTCGCTCGCCGCGATGGAGCGCCTCTTGCGCAAGGGAGGGGCGAAGCGCGTCGGCGAGGACGCGAAGGAGGCGCTGCGCGAGGTCATGGAGGACCGCGCGCTCGAGATCGCGAAGCACGCGGCGCAGCTCGCGAAGCACGCGAACCGCAGGACCGTGATGGCGTCCGACGTGCGCATGGCCGGCAGGAGATAGCGAGAACGCGCTCGTGCGCGCCGCCGCAGCGAATCTACAGCGTGATCTTCATGAGGTCGAACGCCGCTTCCGCGCCGGGGAACACCTCGCGCGCCTGCTCGACGAGATGCGACACCACGGGATAGCGCTGCGAGAAGTGCGTGAGCAGCAGCCGCTTCGCCTCGGCGTCCGCGGCCACGTGCGCGGCCTTGCGCGCGGTCATGTGGCGGAACTCACGGGACTTCTCGTCTTCCTCGTCCGAGAACGTGGACTCGCACACGAGCAGGTCCGCGAACCTCGCGATGCGCACGAGGTTCGGGTGCGGCTGCGTGTCGGGGATGAAGACGACGCGCTTGCCCGCGACGCGGTACGTCACGTCCTGCGGCGCGACCCTCTTGCCCGCGACCTCGACGGCCTCGCCGCGCTGCAGCCTGCCGATGAGCGGTCCCTGCGAGATCCCGAGGCGCTTGCACGCCGCCATGTCGACGCGCACCTTCTCCTTCTCCTGCCACGCGTACGCGAGGCACGGGATGCCGTGGTCGGCGGGGATGCACGTGACCTGGTAGCGGTCGTTCTCGACCACGACGAGCTCGTCCTTGGGGCTGAGCTCCTCGACCTCGATCGGGAACTTGCTCTCGAAGATCGTCGCGTCCATGAGCGCCCCGAAGCGCCGCTTTGTCTCGCGCGGGCCGTAGACATGGAGCGTGCCCTCGTAGCCGGAGTTGCCGATCGTCTGGACGAGCCCCACGAGCCCCGCGACGTGGTCGCCGTGCCAGTGCGTGATGAAGATGCGCCGCACCTTCGCGCGCGAGATGCCCGCGACGTTCATCTGCCGCTGCGTGCCCTCGCCGCAGTCGAAGAGCATGCCCTCGCCGTCGTACTCCAGGTAGAACGCCTGCACGTTGCGCTCCTTCGTCGGCACCATGCTCGCCGTGCCCAGGATCGTGATCTCGACCATGGTGCGCGGGCTCAGAGGCCGGTTTAAAAATGTTCATGTGATCCTAGAGCTATCGTCAATCCTCTAAAGTGCACGAGCGCTGCCTTGGAGCAGAACAGATTTCCGGCCGATTCGCTCGAAAACTCGGAGTTTCCGGCGCGCTGGAGATTTCAAATCTCCATCGCATGCAGGCAGGAAATCGCAGATGCCGCGAGGGACCCGCGGAAATCATTGAGATTTCCGAGGTGCCGGGAACTCGCAAGTTCCCGAGCAGAGCGGCAGGTCTCCGCAGCGCGTAAAGAACACACGAGTCTAGTCGTCGATCACCCATGCGCCCCCGACGACCGCCGCCGCGCCGAGCAGGAGCAGCGCGAGCGTCGCGAGGCGCGCGATGAGGACGAGGAAGCTCCCGATGCCCGCGAGGATGAGGAGCGAGCCGAGGGCGACGAGGACGAGGCGGAGGGGGCGCATGGTCGCTGTGATACGGATGCCGCTTTATACTTTGCGTGCCTTCTTCGCCTCGCCGGCGCGCAGCGGCGTCGCCTGCCTCCAGAGCAGCTCGAACTGCCGGCGGTACGACTGCGCGACGCGCGCGCTGCGCACGAGCAGCAGGTGGTCGGGCTCGCCGCGCAGGAAGAGCGCGAGCGTGTCGGCATAGACCTCGAACGCGACGGCGTCGAAGAGCTCCTCGCGCATCGCGCGGTAGCGCGTGATGGCCTCAGGGGGTGCCACGTTGCCTTCTCGCACGATGGCGCGCTCCCTGATCGCGAGCCGCTTGGCCTTCGCGAAGTAGAGCCTGAGGCGCTTTTGCGCCCAGTCGTCCGAGAGGAGCTGCGCGTCGTCGATGCCGAAGATGAGCACCTCGTCGCCGCGGCGCAGTCTCGCGAGGATGTCGAGCAGCAGCGTCCGGTACACGTACTTCCCCTTGTGCACCTCGACGGCGAGCCCGTCGCGCGGCATCGCGAGCGCGCTGAGCGCCGGCACGAGGGACGAGAAGGCGTCCGCGCGCTGCGCCGCGAGCTCCGCGAGCGCCTCGGGCGCGAGTGCCGCGTAGACCCGCTGGCCCCTCTCCTTCGACGGGGCTGCGATGCCCTGTGTCTCGAGCCTCGCGAGCGCGTCGTACGCGTAGGAGCGCGAGAAGCCGAGGCGCTGGGCGAGCGCGGCCGGCGTCGTCGAGCCCGCCTTGAGCAGCTCGACGTAGATCAGCGCGTCGTTGCGGCGAAAGCCGAGATCCTGCAGCTCCTTGAGGGCGTCCATTGTCGTGCTTGTCAGTACGGCGAAAATATAAGTGTTTGGCCTCGCACACCGTATCCACTCAAGAGGTGAAACAATGGGGATGATATCCAGGGCTTTCGACTACATGTCTGCGACGGCGCCGAGAAGGGGGCTCGTCATGGCGGCAAGCATAGCGGCTGCGGGCTTCGCGTACTCGCGGCTCCCCTTCCCGCAGGGGGAGGCTGTCCGCAGGGCAGCGGTATCAGCGCCCAAGACCGATGCGTTCGTCGAGGCGGAAGGCAAGTACATCTCCTGCACCCGCAGCCTCCCTCTCCGCCCGGGGCCGACGAGATACGAGCTCTTCAGCGGCAGTGTCGACGGGGCGCCGATCCACGACTACAGCGCGAAAGTCACGGAATACGGGCCTGACCGCAGAGTCGACGCGGGGTGGCTCCGCGATGGCCTGAGCAGCGGATGCGCATTCGGGGAAGATCCGCTGTTCCGGCCGGGGCCACCGATGCAATTCAGGGAATGCACTGCGGCGCAGCAATCCGCCCTGCGCGAAGAGGCGATGAGGGACCTTGACAAGGTAATCGCGACCACTTATGCGCGATTCTGACATCCTCTTCCCTTTCTTCTTTTCTTTTCTCAGAAGAACTCACTCAATCCCTTCTGCGCGGCACCCTGCTCCTTGAGCAGCTTGCCCATCGCGGCGTCGATGCGCTCGGGGGAGAAGTCGTGCCTGCCGATGAGCAGCGCGCGCACCTTCGCGTCGTCTGCCCTGCCGAACGCGATCTTGCCCGGGTCCACGACGGGCATCTCCTCGAAGACGCGCAAGACATCCTTCCATGAGATCTCCTCCTCCCAGCCCGACGCCGCGAAGACCGCATCGAAATCGTGCCCGCATTCCTGCACGAGCTTGAGCCCCTTCTTGGGCCCGATGCCCTTGACGCCGCCGGGATTGTAGTCCGTCCCGATGAGGACCGCGAGCACGCGCAGCTGCGCGAGGTCGAGCTTGAGCTGCGCGAGCACGTCCTTGTGCTCGATGAGCTCGGGCTCGACGCTCGCGTACGCGAGCTTGCCCGGCAGCTTGCGCCTGCCCGAGATCGCGAGGTTCTTGATGATGCGCGGCGCCGCGTAGAGCAGCGCGTCCGCGTCCTGGCTCACGACCGCCCACGCGTGCCCCTGCGCGACGAGCGCCGCCGCCTGCGCCTCCCCCTCCGACGGCGCGTCGATCCAGGGCACCCCGAGCGCGTCGAGCAGCTCCTTCGCCTGCGCGACCATCTCGCGCGTGAGGCGCGACGTGCGCCCGGCGTACTTCCTCATCTCGCCGGTATCCTCGCGCTCCTTCGCGGACTCGTATTTCGCCGCAGCGTCCTCCTTCACCATGCGCCTGCGGTCGAGCTCGCGGCGCTTGAGGTCCGGCATCGCGCCGTCGAAGACGAAGACGAGCCTGATGCCCTTGCCGAGCAGGTTCGCGACGCGCGAGAACAGCCCCGTGAGGTGGCTCGTGACGTTGCCGTGGCTGTCCGTGAGCGGCGCTCCGTCGGGTCCCCTGATCGTCGTCAGGAACTGGTAGAGCATGTTGTAGCCGTCGACCGCGAGCGTCTTGCCAGAGAGCTCCTGGAACGAGACCGCCCTCGCGGGGATGAGGGGACTGATCGCGACGCCCATACCTGTGGCGCTGCGCTCGCCGTATTTAAGAATTCCCGCCGTCCCTCGCGGGCACGGTTTCCTTGGGACCTCTCTTGAAGCAGGCATAGGCTATGCGCAAGACAGCCTCGAGGCAGATGACGAAGACGGTGTAGTACGGGATGATCGTCCACGCCGACGAGATCTGCCCGAGCTTGGAGACCGACTCGTCGATCCTGAAGTACGTGACGTCGATGAGGAAGACGCCGAGCAGCGCGAACGGGAGCATCTTCGCGAGGTCCTTCGAGAGGTCCTCGTCGTAGTATGCCGTGACCCGCACCGCACTCACGACGGCGATGGAGATGAGCATGACCTGGGAGAGCGTCTCGTTGCGCGCCATGAGCGCGAGCAGCACCGTGAGCACCCCGAACCAGAAGAGCACGATCGCGGGCAGTATCACCGCATGCTCGAGCGCGTAGAGCAGCACCGCGCACAGCTTGCGCAGCGAGGGATGCGCAGACCTCCCGTACTTCTGCAGGTCGAGGGAGAAGATGTCGCGCCTGCCCATGAACCTGTAGAGCTTGAAGACGAAGAGGGCATAGACCGCCATGCCGAGCACGAAGAGGGAGAGCGGCTTGAGCAGCTGCAGCGCTTCGCCGATCGAGAGCCACGCCATATTTTTTCCGCGCCCCGCCCCCTCTATAAATTTTCCCCTTGCGCGCTCAGGTGTTGAACGGCGCGATCGCGAGCCAGATGATATGGCTCACGATCTCGAAGAGGCCGAGCCAGAAGAGGATCTCCTTGTCCGCGAGCGCGGGCGCGAGCGGGCCCACGACGGGGAGCGCGACGCCGAGCGCCGACCCGAAGAGCAGCGCGATGAGCAGCAGGTCGAAGAGGTTGTGAAGCAGCGACGACGCCACGAAGACGAAATGGCGCCCGAAGTTCGCGAACTCGTGCAGGATGTCGAGGACGATGACGATGGCGAAGACCGCGCTCACGCCGAGCAGCGCCTCCTTCGCGAAGGGGAGCTTGAACCACTTCTCCGAGAGGGCGAGCAGCAGCGCGCCGAAGGCGATGCCGACGACGCAGTCCTCGCTGTCGAAGATGAGCTTCATCGGCGAACCTACGAGGGATTTCGTATTTAAAATCTTGGGCACGCGCGACCTCGCACCGGGCCTCCGATATTCTTTTATACGGTCAGGCGGACGAGGGGAGCGTGAGGTACAGGCTGCTCAGGAAAGCGGACGTGCGCGCGGTGCACGAGCTGGGGCGCAAGGACTTCGGCGCGCAGACGGAATTCTCGTGGGACTGGAGCCTGGATTCCATCGGCCACTACTGCAAGCGGTCGTTCGGGCTCGGCATCGTGTGCGTCGAGAAGGACGCGATCGTCGGATTCATCCTCGCGCAGAAGGACTACTCGTCGCAAAAGCCCAACGTCTCCTGGGTGACGTACGTCTACGTCGTCCCCGAGTGGCGCCGCCACAACGTCGGCTCGTCGCTGCTCGATCGCGCGGGCGAGCGGCTGCGCAGGATGGGCAAGACCGACCTCATCGCGGACATCTACGCGGAGAACGAGGGCTCGATCAAGTTCTTCACGAGGCGCGGCTTCAGGGTGGCCGAGCGCTGGCTGCTGCTGCACAGGAAGCTGTGATCCCGACACGCAAGGGGGCTGCAGAGCGCCATCGCCCCCGGAGAGAGGAGAACGTTTATAACCGGACTTTCCCGCGAGCGCAGCATGCCTGACGCGAACGACGTGAACCAGATCGAGTTCTCGTCGCTGCTCTTCGACACGCTCTTCGGGCTCATCCTCTTCTTCAACATCGACCTCTTCCTCGACATCGACGACCGCGTGCACTTCGTCTTCTACCTCTTCAGCTGCGTCGTGCTCGTGCACTGGTGGCTCACGTTCAAGTCGGCGGACGACGCGTTCGGCGACGAGGTGACGGACTCGGCGGCCGACCTCGTCTTCGGCATCATCTACCTGATCTTCATCGACTACTTCATCCTGCTCGCGCGCAAGCCCGACTACGTCAAGGCAACGTGGTTCCTCGTGGCGCTGCTCGCGATCGACCTCCTGTGGGCGCTCGTGTGGCGCTTCGTGGGGCGCTGGCAGACGCGCAAGAAGGAGAAGATCGTCGCGATGGAGAGGGTGCTCGGCCACCAGATCCTCATCGATGTCTCGACCATCATCCTCTTCTGCTTCCTGCTGCTCACCGCGGGCTCGCTCGCGCCAGTGTGGTTCGTCGCGTGGTTCATCGCGGTGTACTCGATCTACCTCGTCTTCACGTTCAAGGCGAAGATCATCGACATAAGGATATTCTGAGAACGTTCCTGCCCGTCCCTGATTTTTCGCATCTTCAGTATTCTTTGTGCTGCTGCCTTGGCGTAGGCCAGAAATTCCGCCGATTCGTGCAGGCGGAATTTCGCAAGACCGCGGAACGTCAGTGAGCGAGAAGCGCCGCAGCAGCAATAGAAGGGGCAGGAAGAAGAAAACTCCGAAGCTCCTCACCCGAGCTTCCTGAAGCTCACGTTCTCCACGTCGTCGAGCGGCGAGCGCTTCGGCGCGCCCTCGGGACTGAGCACGAGCAGCGGCATCCCCTGGCCGCGCGCGAGCAGGAGCGCGCGCATGAGCGCCTTGTCGGACGGCTTCTTCGCGCACGCGTACACGAGGAGCGCGAGCGGCCCGTAGGGCCCCGCGACCGTGAGCGTGCAGGTGAGCTCCGCGCCGGGCTTTCCCACGTGCATCGCGGAGAGCGTGCCCTTCTCCGCTCTGGCGAACCGCTCGACGCCCTGCGCGAGCTCGTCGGCCGCGGGAGCCGCTGCCGCCGCCGCAGGCTCTGGCGCGAGTGCCTTCGCCTTGCGCGCGCGGGCGCGCTTGGGCTTCGCGGGCGTCTCTGCCTTCTCCCCGCCGAGAGAGGCCTGCACTTCCTGCGCGCGCGCAGGCGGCGCCTGCTGCGCGGGCGCGGGCGGCTGCGCCCCCTGGACAGCGGCAGGTGCCGCGGGCTGCGGAGCCAGCTGCTCTTGCGGCTGCGCTGCGCGCGCCGCATCAGGCGCGC
>JAJPEB010000140.1 GCA_023252315.1 Candidatus Woesearchaeota archaeon
TCGATGTGCCCGCGAAGACGATGGTCGTCATGGATGCGGGCGCGCGCGACGAGATCGTGCTCACGCGATCCGACGACGGCCTCGGGCTCGTCGCGCAGTTCGAGCACAAGGGCATGCCCGTGAGCGTGCTCATCTACCCGTCCGACCGCACGCTCAGCTGGCGCGCGCAGGGGAGCTTCCCCATCGACGTCGCGCTCACGGACGTCGTGAGCTACGAGGGCTTCTTCCTCTACAGCGACACGCAGTACCTCTTCAGGTTCTATCCTGCGGGCGCGTACGCCGCGATCAGCGCGGGCGCACAGGAGACGGACGTCGCGCTCACCGACACGCAGAGCGGGTTCGCGGGCACGTGGTACGACTCCGCGGGCGCGCAGCACCCGCTCACCGTCGACGTCGCGAGCCTCAAGGCGACTGTCGGCGAGCTCTGGTAGAGTCGTATCTGTACGTGTCGCGAAGTTGCGCTGCGAAGTATCTCAGGGGTTTCACGTCGCGCTCGCCTCCCGGGAACTGAGTTTCCGGTCGCCCATCGAGCTGCGCTCTCCTGGCTCCGGCACGATGCACGCTCGGCAATCAGAGATTCCCTGCGGCCGGAAACCTCTCAGGTTTCCGAGCCTCCTCTCAGGCTCCAAGACAGCACATGAGATGTTGTGTGCGGAAAAGAAGAAAAAAGAACTGCGTGAGGAACGGGTCTAGAAATCGTCGTCCTCGTCGGGCTCCTCGAGCTCCTTGTCCGCGCCCTTGCGCACCGCCCTCCCCTCGATCTTCGCGAGGAAGGGCTCTGGCATCGAGAGCTTCTTCGTGACGCCGAGCCTCTCGCCGCAGCCGGCGCACGCGAACACGATCGCCTTCTTGCCATAGAAGGGCTTGCGGGCGAAGGGAGCGTCGGCCTCGCCCTCCTTCGCGCAGAACGGGCACGTGTAGAGGATCTGCGCCGTGAGCTTCTCCTCGTGCTCGCGCTTCGCCTCGCTATGCCCGCACTTGGGGCAGACGTACTCCGCCGCGCGCGTCTTGAACGTGCCCTTCTTCTCGTCGATGGGCTTGCTCATGAGCCCCTTCTTGCACGCAGGGCACTGCAGGCGCTGCGCCCATGCGATCACGCTCCCTCCCTTGCTGCCGGGGAACTTGCGGCGCGTGAAGTAGACGAGCAGCTCCATGGAATCGGGGATCTTCTTGGCCATCAGGATATCACCTGTCGCGGCCTGCGATGCGTGGCGTTATAAAGCTTTTCGGCACCGTCCTCCGACGGAGCGAAACGTTTAAATGCGAGAGTACTCTCGGGGGAGTGATGTCAGGACACGGCGCGAAAGGACACGGGCATGATCCGCTCGAGCATAGGCTCCACGATACAGACAGGCATCTTGATCTTGACCATCTCCTGAAGGCGTACGACTTGCTCGAGCATCCGGACACTATCAGCGCTGCGAGGAAGGAAGGCACGAAGCTCGTCTCGAGCCTTTATGAGGTGACGAAGAAGCATCTCGCAGGCGTGCAGGGGAAGGACGAATCCACCTCGCCCGCCGAATTGGAGCACCTCGGCTACAAGACCTTGCCGGGGATGAACGAGGCCCAGCGGCAATCGCTCGTCGACGATTTGCTCAAGCGATGGTACATCGCGGGCAAGGCCCACGAATTCGGGAAGACCTATGGCGAGATGTCGACGAGGATCGACTCGATGTTCGAAGGCATCGATACGAAGGACCAGCTCAGAGACATCAAGTCCTATCTCAACCAGAAGATGTTCACTCCCGAGGTCGTGCAGAAGATCCAGCAGGAACTCGGCCAGCCCATCCAGGACGCCGAGAGCCTGGTGCAGTACCTTGCGGGCAAGGAGGACGTGATAAACGAGATTCTTGGCGACGGGGACTCGGTCATCAAGAGGCTGTTCTCTTCCTACGTGTCCAACCTCGACAAGAGGGCGCATTCCCAAGCGGAGCTCTTCCCGAAGGTCGCGAAGGCGGCGCGCGATGGCTTCGAGCACTTCAGGGAGCACGTGAACCACGACCTTGCGAAGTACGGACTGGAACTCGAGAACACCCCTGAAGCGATCGGCGACGCGCTTAAGATGCGCCGGTACCTGCACCATCCCGATGAGTATGGCGCGCCCAACGATCCGCGCGTCAAGGGACAGTACAGGCACATCAAGCCGCTCGCGCAACCAGAGGGCGGCGCTCACGCGCACCATTAGCTCTTTTTCTGCTTCTTCCCATAATTTCCCTCTTCAAAACATTTATAACCACACTCCCCTGCCTGCGCGGCGATGGCCAAGAAGTACGTTTCTCCCCCTCCGGCGCCCGAGCCTGAGGCTGGCATCGAGGACGCGCTCGGCGCGGTCCCGCAGGCGTCGAACGAGGCGCAGCAGCGCATGGACCAGATGCGCGCGACGCTCAACAAGTTCCGCGACAAGGCGCTCGCGAAGTTCGAGGGCTACATCATGGGCATCGCGCTCGCGCCGCCCGAGAAGGAGGGCGAGCGCAAGGACAAGCTCAACGTGCTCATCCTCGTCGACGACCAGGACAGCATGAAGATGGGCAAGGACGAGCTGCACGAGAAGCTCACGAAGGCGATGGAGGCGATGGCGAAGGAGGTGTCGGAGGACATCGCGATCGACGTGCTCCTCATCACGGAGCTGTGGCAGTCGTGCTACGACGCGAAGTACGACCTGCTCCAGCTCATCGCGCTCTCGGCCCCCGTCTACGACAACGGCATGCTCGCGGCCGTCAAGATCTCCGAGATCCACAAGTCGATGGTGCTCAAGAAGTTCGAGAAGTACATCGCGTGCTACGTGCTCGCGGGATCGCTCGTGCGCGGCAAGGCCACGCCCAACTCCGACATCGACGTGTTCGTGGTCATCGACGACACGGACGTGAAGAAGATGACGCGCACGGAGCTCAAGGACAAGCTGCGCGCGATCATCAACGACATGTCGGTGCAGGCGGGGCAGATCACGGGCATCAACAACAAGCTCTCGATCCAGGTCTACATCCTCACCGACTTCTGGGACAACCTCAAGGAGGCGAACCCGATCATCTTCACGTTCCTGCGCGACGGCCTCCCCAAGCGGGTCAGGGTCAAGCTCGGCGTCTCGGATTTCGCGGTACTTGGCCTCGCGGGCGGCC
>JAJPEB010000141.1 GCA_023252315.1 Candidatus Woesearchaeota archaeon
TTTGCGGGTGTCGTACCCGGTGGTGTACCCGGCGGCACGCAGACCCTGACCATTCTCGCCCACACACCCGGCAAGGGCTCGTGGGCGAAACAGGTCACCATCAACGTGACCGTGGCGCCGTAAGCAGAGGCCCTGGGGGCTAGTCCAGGTACTGGCTCTCGATCGGCAGGCGCTGCGCGTTTTCGCCGCGCAGGTCCTCGCAGAACAGCTCGCGCACCTTCGCCTTGTGGTTGCTGAGCAGCCACGCGAGCTTGATGTAGGCGGTCTCGGGATGCATCGCGCAGTGGTTGCCGACGACCCCCGCCTGCTGCAGCTTGCGCCCGTACTGGTAGACGTCCATCTTGACCTGGCCGTTGATGCACTGCGTCGTCATGACGACGGGGATCTCCTGGGCGAGCCTGCCGATCTCGGCGTAGATGCGGTCGTTCTCCTGCGTGACGTCGTCGATCGCGTCGACCGAGAGGTGCCCGAGCCCCGTGCCCACGATCACGAGCCCGTCGTAATCCCGGTAGCGCGCGATCTCGTCCGCGAAGACGTTCGGGCGCGCGTAGAGCATCCCGATGCGCAGGCCCTCCTCGATATGCGTGACCTTGAGCGCGGAGCCGTCTGCCTGCGCGAGCGCAGGGCGCAGCGGGGTGACCTCGCGCGTCCTCGCGTCCACGCGCGCGAGCGGCAGCGCGTTCACGGGCCGGAACGCGTCGCGCCTGCTGCTGTGCAGCTTCCTCGCGTGCAGCCCGTCGAGCACGACGCACGTGGAGTCGTCGCTCCCCTCGTGCATGCAGATCGCGACGCCGGCGAACGCGGTCTTCGCGATGAACGAGGCCGCGCACAGAAGGTTCATGCCCGCGTCGCTCGATCCCCTGTCGGAGCTGCGCTGCGCGCCCACGAGCACGACGGGAACCGGGAGATGCTCGAGCATGAACGCGAGCGCGGCCGACGTGTAGTGCATCGTGTCCGTGCCGTGCGTGATGATGACGCCCTGCGCGCCCGCCGCGATCTCCTTCTCGATCTCGCGCGCCAGGATGTTGTAGTGCGCGAAGCGGATGTCGCCCGAGAACATGTTGCGCACGAGGCGCGACTCGACGTTGACGACCTCCTTGAGGTCGGGGAACTGCGCGACGATGTCTTCCGGCGTGAAGCGCGCGATGACGCCGCCCGTGCCGTAGTCGACCTTGCTCGCGATGGTGCCGCCCGTGTGCAGGATCGTGACGGTCTTGAGCGATGGGTCCTTGGGGACGTGCGCCTGCGCCTCGGGCGCGTGCGCTTTCCGCTTGCTGTGCGCCGGCTCCGGGTCCTCGATGTCGCGCTCGGGCACGACGAGGTTGTAGCCCGTGTCGAGCTTGACCGATGCGTCGCCGTCCTTGAGCTGGAGCACGAGGCCCGCGAGCCTCCTGCCCTTGTACGTGAACGCGATGCGCTCGCCCTGCGTGAGTGCCATGCGGGTGTGCTCGGCGGGGCGTTCTTAAAGATTGTGCCTCGTGCGCATGCCTAAGTCCTGATGCACTATAGCGCTCTCCTCCAATGCTGGCGGGGAATCGCCCTAGGAAAGTGGCGAGGTCGGAAAGCGTTAAAAGCGCCCCTCCGCTTCGCTCCGCATGCGTACGCTCCTCTATGTGCCGATGCCGCACCATCCCTGCGAGGCCGACCCTGAGTGGGCGAGCGTGAAAGACGCGTGCGACCCAGCGATGATCGGGCGCATGGGAGAGGCCTTCTGCAGGTTCTGGGACGACGCGGAACGATGGCTCGCGCCGCACCGCATACATCGGCTCTACTCGGACGGAGCCGCTTCGGCCTACTCCCGAGGCCAATGGTCTCTCGCGTTGCGCGAGCTGCAGGATGAGGGGAGCAGGTGGGCGCGCACAATGCGCGACATCATTGCCCGGGGCGCGATCCCCATGAAAACGGAGGCCCGAAGGATTCTCGGGGAGTACGAGAGTTTCGATGACCTGTGCCTGGACCGAAGAGACGAGTATATCGCGCACCGCATAGACAAGACGTTGCGCGATGGCGAGACGGGCATCCTGACGATAGGGAATCGCCATAGCGCGCCTGTGCTACGCCGCGACTGCAGGCTCCTGGAGTACTACCCGCTTCCGGACGTGGAAGGGACAATAGAGGAGATCGTCTGGGAATACGAACGGGGAAAGCCCGGGAATCGTTCTCACGCTCACCCGTAATAGCTCGGCCGGTCCGCCGCCATCTGCTTGCCGCGCGCCTGGCGGAACTTGCCCTCGAAGTCCTTGTACGCGTCCTCGATCTCCTTGTTGACCGATGGGCGCACCTTCGCGAGCGCGAGCTCGAAGTACTTCATCGACACGTCCTTCGCCTTGATGTCGTCGCGCAGCGCGAGCATCGCGGCCTCGCGGCACACGGACTCGATGTCCGCTCCCGTGTAGCCCTGCGTGCGCTGCGCGAGCGACTCGACGAAGCGCTGCTGCGCCGCGGTCCTGGGCCTGCGCACGCGCACCTCCGCGTCCTCGCCCTCGCGCTCCTCTTCCTGGGCGGGGGCCTTCGCGGCGCGCGGCGCGGGGGCGTCCCTCTCCGCGCTCCCGTAGTCGATCGCCATGCGCTTCATGTGGACCTCGAAGATCTGCCTGCGCGTGTCGATGTCAGGCACGGGCACGAGCACGATGCGGTCGAACCTGCCGGGGCGCATGAGCGCAGTGTCGATGAGCTGGGGCTGGTTCGTCGACGCGATGATGACGGTGTCGTTGAGGTCCTGCAGGCCGTCCATCTCCGTGAGGAGCTGGTTCACGACGCGCTCGGTCACGTTGCCGTCCTCGGATCCCTTCCTCGTCGGCGCGAGGCTGTCGATCTCGTCGAAGAAGATGATCGCGGGGCTCGTCTGCCTCGCCTTCTCGAAGATCTTGCGCACCGCCTTCTCGGACTCGCCGACCCACTTGCTGAGCAGCTCGGGGCCCTTCACGGGGATGAAGTTCGCCTCGCACTCCTTCGCGATCGCCTTCGCGAGCAGCGTCTTGCCCGTGCCCGGCGGCCCGTAGAGGAGCACGCCC
>JAJPEB010000142.1 GCA_023252315.1 Candidatus Woesearchaeota archaeon
ATGTCTCCGCGCGGTGGACGCTGATATGGTACGTCTCGCCGCACCAGTACCTACAGGTGCGCGTGGGCGAGCGCAAGCCCATCGACGTGGACATGTGGGGGAAGACGTACGGGGTCCCGTTCGGGAAGTTCGCGCACGGGCCCGTCTGAGCGCGTGCGCATCGGAATCTTTATAAGGAAGCGATTCATCTCACATCTACCTTGTTGAGCTAAGATCAACAAATCACCATGGCACACCCCCACAAGCCCAAGCGTCCTGCGGCAGAGAAAGAGGCTTCGCAGCAAGGCCCCGCGCCGAGCGCATCTGCTCCTCCCGAGCACGAGCAGGCCGCGGCATCCGAGCCTTCGCGCGAGGACGAACTGCTGCGCCAGCTCCAGCGCGCGCACGCGGACTTCGACAACTACCGCCAGCGCGCGCACGCGTCGGCCTCGCTCCTCAAGGAGCTCATCCCCGTGTGCGACCACCTCGAGCTCGCGCTCGCGCACGCGCGCGAGCAGGCCGGCGGCACGCAGCTGCTCGAGGGCATCGCCATGGTGCACGCGCAGCTCGCGGCGCTGCTCAAGGACCGCGGCGTCGAGGAGATGCCGACCGAGGGCAAGTTCGACCCCCAGCTGCACGAGGCGATCCTCACCGTCGAGGACAAGAGCAAGGACAACGGCACGATACTCACGACGTTCCAGCGCGGCTACACGCTCGCAGGCAGGGTCCTGCGGCCCGCGCGCGTGAGCGTCATCAGGAACGCATAGGAGGAATCACGATGGCAGACACGAAGAAGCATGCGGCAACCGCAGGAAAGACGATCGGCATCGACCTCGGCACCACGTTCAGCGCGGTCGCCGTGATGGAGGGCGGCAAGCCCGTCATCATCCCGAGCGCGGAGGGAGAGCGCACGGTCCCCTCGGTCGTGAGCATCTCGGAGGACGGCGAGCACCTCGTCGGGCGCGTCGCGCGCAACCAGGCGATCACGAACCCCGAGCACACCGTGCGCAGCATCAAGCGCCACATGGGCGAGGAGTTCGAGGTCACGATCTGGGGGAAGAGCTACTCCCCGCAGGAGATCAGCGCGATGATCCTGCAGAAGCTCAAGCGCGACGCCGAGGCGTACCTGGGCTACGCGGTCAAGGACGCGGTCATCACGGTGCCCGCCTACTTCACGGACAGCCAGCGCCAGGCGACGAAGGACGCCGGCAGGATCGCGGGCCTCAACGTGCAGCGCATCATCAACGAGCCCACCGCGGCGAGCCTCGCCTACGGCCTCGACAAGGCGGACGCGCACACGATCCTCGTCTTCGACTTCGGCGGCGGCACGTTCGACGTCTCGATCCTCGAGCTTGGCGATGGCGTCTTCGAGGTCAAGGCGACGGCCGGCGACAACCGCCTCGGCGGCGACGACATCGACGAGCTCATCGTCGACTGGCTCGCGACCGACTTCAAGAAGCAGCACGGCGTCGACCTGCGCGAGGACAAGCAGGCGCACCAGCGCCTCATCGAGGCCGCGGAGAAGGCGAAGATCGAGCTCTCGAGCAAGACGAAGACCGCGATCAACCTCCCCTTCATCACGGCGACGCAGGCGGGCCCCAAGCACGTCAACGCGGAGCTCACGCGCGCGAAGTTCGAGCAGCTCATCGAGCGCATCCTCGACAGGCTCAAGCAGCCCGTCGTGCAGGCGATGAAGGACGCGGGCCTCGGCAAGGACCAGATCGACAAGGTCATCTTCGTCGGCGGCTCGACGCGCATCCCCGCGGTGCAGCAGCTCGTGAAGGACATCATCGGCAAGGACGGCGACAAGTCCGTCAACCCCGACGAGGCAGTGGCGCTTGGCGCCGCGATCCAGGCGGGCGTGCTCGGCGGCGAGGTCAAGGACGTCCTGCTCCTCGACGTGACTCCACTGTCCTTGGGCATCGAGACGCTCGGCGGCGTGTTCACGAAGCTCATCGAGCGCAACACGACGATCCCGACCGAGAAGAGCCAGGTGTTCTCGACGGCGGCCGACAACCAGAACGCGGTCACGATCAAGGCGTACCAGGGCGAGCGCGCGATGGCGGCGGACAACAAGCCGCTCGGGCAGTTCGACCTCGTCGGGATCCCGCCTGCGCCGCGCGGCGTGCCGCAGATCGAGGTCGCGTTCGACATCGACGCGAACGGCATCGTGAGCGTCAAGGCGAAGGACCTCGGCACGGGCAAGACGCAGAGCATCAAGATCACGTCGAGCACGAACCTCTCGAAGGAGGAGATCGAGCGCATGCGCAAGGAGGCGCAGCAGAACGAGAAGGAGGACGAGCGCAGGCGCAAGGAGGTCGACGCTGTCAACGAGGCGGACGCGCTCGTCTACGGCTCCGAGAAGCTCTTCTCCGAGTTCAAGGGCAAGGTCGGCGCGGGCACGCTCGAGGCTGCGAAGAAGGAGGTCGACGCGCTCAAGTCGCTGCTCGAGGCGGAGCCCAAGGACGCGGACGCGATCCGCGCGCAGCTCGAGAAGGCCAACGGCGCGCTGCAGCAGGCGAGCCAGGAGCTCTACGCGAAGGTGGGCCAGCAGGGCCACGCGCATGCGGGAGGGCAGCACGACGGCGGGCCCGAGGGGCAAGACGGCGAGCAGGTCGTCGACGCGCAGTTCGAGGACGTCGAGAAGGAGCAGGACGCGAAGAAGGATGGCGCCGCGAAGGGGAAGAGGCGCAAGTGAGCGCGAGGCGCGCGCAGCGCATTCCCCTCCTCCATTCCTTCCTTTTTCATCATTCCATCCAGCCCATTCACGCGCAAGCGCGCCCACCGAGAACGATTTAAAGGGACTCCCCGCACACGAACCGCATGGCCAAGGACTACTACGAGACGCTGGAGGTCCCGCGCACCGCGAGCAAGGAGGAGATCAAGCGCTCGTACAAGCGCCTCGCGAAGAAGTACCATCCCGACCTCAACAAGGACGATCCGCAGGCGGGCGAGAAGTTCAAGGAGATCAACGAGGCTGCGTCCGTGCTCGGCGACGACGCGAAGCGCCAGCAGTACGACCAGGTGGGGCA
>JAJPEB010000143.1 GCA_023252315.1 Candidatus Woesearchaeota archaeon
GCGGGCTCGACGCGGAGCACGCCGCGCGCATGCAGCTCGTCGCGCAGCGCGAGGAGCGATCGCTGGCGCTGCGCCTCGTACGCGATCGTCGTCGGGAGCATGCGCAGGTCCTGCGCGCCCTTGATCTCCGTGCGCCGCCCGCCCTCGACGCTCACGTTGAGGTCCTGGCGGATCGTGCCGAGGCCGCGCTTCACCCTGCGCGTGCTGCGCAGGAGCATGCCGAGCTGCGCTGCGACCTCGCGCGCCTGCTCTGGCGTCGTGATGTCGGGCTCCGTCGCGATCTCGAGCAGGGGAACGCCGAGCCTGCTCAGGTTGTACACGTCGCGCGAGGCCGCGCGCTCGACGATCTTCGCGGACTCCTCCTCGACGCAGATCGTCTGCAGGCGCACGCGGGACTTGAGCCCAGGCACCTCGCCGCCGAGCGCGAAGAGGCCCGTGCGCTGGAAGCCCGAGATGTTCGATCCGTCGACGACGGTCTTGCGCATGAACTGGACCTTGGGCAGGATCGTGCTCCCGCACGCCTTCGCGACCATGGCGGCGGTCATGAGCGCCTCCTGGTTCACCGGGTGCGGCGGCTCCTCGTCGAGCTCGACGAGGCACGTCGCCTGCGCGTACGCGTGGTACTCGTACTCCTTCTGCTTCGCCTGCTCCGAGCGCGCGGCGACATCGACGACGCCCATCTCGCCCGCGGACGCGCGCAGCCTCCTCCCGACGACGAGATCGGGCGCGCCCTCGATGACGCGCGCGGGGCAGCTGCAGAAGAGCTTCGTGCTCTCGTCGCCCCCGAGCTGCTGGTGGATCTCGATGCCTACCTTGAGGCCCCAGGAAGCGGGGTCCGAGCCGTCGGCCATGGCGAGGGGGGCCTGGACGGCGATTTTTAAAGGTTCTCCCCACAAGCCCATGCAGGAAAAAGAAAGAAATCCCGACAGAAACCTATATATCACCCCGCCTGCGCGCGAGCATTTTGATGGACAGGTACCCCGCGCGCCTCGAGCTCGAGGACGGGACGCTCTACTCCGGCTTCTCCTTCGGCTCGCGCGCCGCGCGCTCGGGGGAGGTGGTGTTCACGACGAGCATGGTCGGCTATCCCGAGTCGCTCACGGACCCCTCGTACGAGGGCCAGATCCTCGCGTTCACGTTCCCGCACGTGGGCAACTACGGCGTGCACGGGGACGCGGCCGACGAGTGGGGCCTTCCCGCGGGGTTCGAGTCCGGGCGCATCCACGCGGCGGGCGTCGTGCTCTCGCAGGACCCGTCCGACTACAGCCACTGGAGCGCCACGCAATCGCTCGCGCAGTGGCTCGCGCAGCACGATGTCCCCGGCATCTGGGGCGTCGACACGCGCGCGCTCACGAAGCGCCTGCGCGAGGGCGGCAGCGCGCTCGGGCGCATCGTGGTGGACGAGAGGAGGGTGCCCTTCGACGATCCGAACGCGCGCAACCTCGTCGCGCAGGTCTCGCGCAAGGAGCCCGCGGACTACGGTGCGCGGGGAGGCGAGGGCAAGAAGCTCGTCGTCGTGCTCGACTGCGGCTGCAAGCACAGCATCGTGCGCAGCCTGCTCTCTCGCGGCGTGCGCGTGCGCGTCGTGCCGTGGGACCACGACCTCTCGCGCGAGCGCTTCGACGGCCTCGTGCTCAGCAACGGCCCTGGCGACCCCGCGATGCTCGGCGTGGCGGTGATGAGCGTGCGCGCGGCGATGGCGCGCGACATCCCCGTCTTCGGCGTGTGCCTCGGGAACCAGCTGCTCGCGCGCGCGGCGGGCGCGTCCACGTACAAGCTCCCCTACGGCCACCGCTCGCACAACCAGCCCTGCGTCGACGTGACGACGGGGCGCTGCTACATCACGTCGCAGAACCACGGCTTCGCGGTCGACGAGTCGACGCTGCCGCACGGCTTCGTGCCCTGGTTCGTGAACGCGAACGACGGGACGAACGAGGGCATCATGCATGTGACGAAGCCGTTCTTCTCCGTGCAGTTCCATCCAGAGGCGTGCGGCGGCCCGCTCGACACGCAGTGGCTCTTCGACAGGTTCCTCGAGGCGCTGCGATGAGGAGGGTCCTGCTCCTGGGCTCAGGGGGCCTCTCGATCGGGCAGGGCGGCGAGTTCGACTACTCGGGCAGCCAGGCGATCAAGGCGCTCAAGGAGCACGGGTGCGAGGTCGTGCTCGTGAACCCGAACATCGCGACGATCCAGACGTCAGAGTACCTCGCGGACCGCGTCTACTTCCTGCCCGTCACGCCCGACTCCGTCGAGCGCATCATCGAGAAGGAGCGCCCGCAGGGCATCCTCGTCGCGTTCGGCGGGCAGACGGCGCTCAATTGCGCGGTCGAGCTGCACCGGAGGGGATCGCTCGAGGGGATCGAGGTGCTCGGCACGCCCATCGAGACGATCATCACGACGGAGGACCGCGAGAAGTTCGCGCAGGTGCTGCGCGGCATCGGCGTCGCGACCCCGCCCAGCGTCGCCGCCACCACGCTCGAGGGCGCGCGGGAGGCGGGGCGCCGCATCGGCTATCCCGTGATCGTGCGCGCGGCGTTCGCGCTCGGCGGCCTCGGCTCGGGCTTTGCGGACGACGAGGAGGAGCTGAGCGCCATCGTGCGCAAGGCGCTCGCGTTCTGCCCCCAGGTGCTCGTCGAGAAATCGCTGCGCGGATGGAAGGAGATCGAGTACGAGATCGTGCGCGACAGGCTCGGCAACTGCGTGAGCGTGTGCAACATGGAGAACGTCGACCCGCTCGGCATCCACACCGGCGACTCGATCGTCGTCGCGCCCTCGCAGACGCTCACGAACGCCGAGTACCACATGCTGCGCGCGGTGAGCATCGACGTCATCAGGCACCTCGGCGTCATCGGCGAGTGCAACATCCAGTTCGCGCTGAGCCCGAGGTCGCAGGAGTTCTACGTGATCGAGGTCAACGCGCGCCTCTCGCGCTCGAGCGCGCTCGCGTCGAAGGCGACGCGCTACCCGCTCGCGTACATCGCGGCGAAGCTCGCGCTCGGCGCGTCC
>JAJPEB010000028.1 GCA_023252315.1 Candidatus Woesearchaeota archaeon
TGCGACACGTCGATGACGCCGTCGAACACGGTTGCGGGAAGGGTCGATATGCTCGTGTCCGCATCGAGGAGGAGATTCACGCCCATCTGCCCTGCGCGCAGCGCCCCGGTGTAGCGCGCATCGACGTAAGCCAGGTCTCCTTGGGAGATCGCGAGCCACATGCGGTAATTGAGGACCGGGGTGCCGGGTGGATAGAGATTCTTCTGCCGCTCTCCTGAGCGCAGCGTCATCCCGTAGTGCCTGTCGCCCGCGATGCCCTCAAGCGTGAAGCGGAGCTCTCCGACCTCCCGGGAAATCGTGTAGCCTGGCTCGCCCTCGGGAGCGACGTTGAGATAGAGCGCTGAGACCTTGGTCCGGATTTCCCTCTCCCTGTCGAAGAACATGCGGAGGAGCACGTGCCGCGGTTTATATGTTTTTTTGATATAGCCACTAAAAAGTAAAGAAAATATCCGCGCTCAGATCCACTTCTTCCTCTTGAAGTAGACGTACGGCAGGAACGCCGCGAGCGCCATGAGCAGCAGCGCGAAGGGATAGCCCCACGGCCACGAGAGCTCGGGCATCGCGCTGAAGTTCATGCCGTACACCGACGCGACGAGCGTGGGGGGGAGGAAGATGACCGCCGCCACGGAGAAGATCTTGATGATCTGGTTCTGCTCCGCGTTGATGAAGCCCATCGTCGCCTCCATGAGGAAGCCGATCTTCTGTGAGAGGAACGACGCGTGCTCGCTCAGCGAGCGCACGTCGCGCTGCACGGTCGCGATGCGCGCGCCGTACTCGGACGACGCCTTGATCTTCGCGAACTCGACGTAGAACGCGAGCAGGCGCTCGACGCTGAGCAGGCTCTGCTGCGCGCGCGAGGAGATCTCGCCCGCGTGCCCGATGCCGTAGAGCGAGCTCTTGAGGCCCACGGTCTTCGCGAGCAGGCGGTCCTCCTCCGACATCGGGTCCCAGAAGATGATCTTCGCGACGGAGTCGAGCTCCGCGACGAGGCTGCGCAGCAGCTGGCCCGCCTGCTCGATGACCGCCTCCAGCAGCCCGAGCAGCGCCTCCTCGCCCGATGCGAGCATCTCGGGGCGCGACATCGCCTGCTGCTCGAACGCCGCGAACGCGCCCGACTGCGCGAAGCGCACGGTCACGAGCGACTTGCGCGCGAGCACGAACGCGAACGCGTGCGTCTCGGGGCGCGTGCTCTCGGGGCGCGTGATGACGTCCGCGACCATGTACGGCGCGCCGCGGTCGAGATAGAGCCTGCTGCTGACCTCGAGCTCGTGCATCTTGTCGTGGGGCGGGACGGCGATGCCGAGCGACGACTCGATCGCGCGGCACTCCTCGGGCGTCGGGTCGAGGAGGTCGATCCACACGGCGCCGGGGGGGATCGGCATGCCGAGCGTCGGCTGGCTCTTGCGCACGGCGTTCCCCTGGCATTCGTACGCGGTGAGCATGACGGGGATCGGGGCGGAAGAGGATTATAAATGAGATGCACCACGGGGGAATGGTCAACGGGCGTGCGCAAGCGCGGGCGAGCGCCACTGCGCGCGCAAGCATTATAATCCGCTCCTGCGGCGCGCGGAACGTGGCACCGGGGATGGGAGTAAAGACGCTGTTCCTCGTGCTCGTCGTGCTCGCGGCCGTGCTCGAGGCATCGGGCGACGTCATACTCAAGAAGTGGGCGATCGATGGCAAGCAGGCGCTCTTCGCGCTCGGGCTCGCCGTGTACTTCGCCGCGACCGTGGTGTGGGCGTTCTCGCTGCGCTACGAGTTCCTCTCGCGGGCGATCTCCATCGTCACCGTCCTCAACCTCGTCATCGTGGTGCTCGCGGGCGCGCTGTACTTCAAGGAGGACCTCTCGGCCGCGAACAAGGTCGGCATCGCGCTCGGGATCGTGAGCGTCGTGCTCATGGAGCTCTAGCGCGGCCTCGGACGACACTCTTATATAGCGCTCGCGGCGAGGCCAACGCATGACGGAGAAGGCCGGCAGGATGGTCGTCACGCCCTGGGAGGTCTCGGGCAGGATCGACTACGACAGGCTCGTGCGCGAGTTCGGCGTCAAGCGCATCGACGCGAGGCTCAAGAAGCGGCTCGAGCGCCACACGGGGCCGCTGCACCACCTGCTGCGCCGCGACATCTTCTTCGCGCACATGTACCTGGACGAGATCCTCGACGCGATCGAGCGCGGCGAGAAGGTCTACCTCTACACCGGCCGCGCGCCCTCGGGCCCCGTGCACCTCGGGCACGCGGTGCCGTGGATGCTCAACCGGTGGCTGCAGGAGCGGCTCAAGGTCACGCTTATCTTCCAGATCCCCGACGAGGAGAAGACGCTCTTCAAGGAGGGCGTCACGTTCAAGGACACCGAGCGCTGGACGCGCGAGAACATCCTCGACATCATCGCGATGGGCTTCGACCCGGAGCTCACGAGGATCGTGGTCGACACGAGGCACGCGGACCTCATGTACAAGACCGCGTGCGAGGTCGCGAGCAAGACGACCGCGAGCACCGCGAAGGCGCTCTTCGGGCTCAAGGACTCCGACAACGTGGGCAAGTACTTCTACACGTGCATGCAGTCCGTGCCCGCGTTCCTGCCGAGCATCATCGAGGGCAAGCCGACGCGCTGCCTGATCCCGTGCGCGATCGACCAGGACGTGCACTTCAGGCTCACGCGCGACGTCGCGCCCAGGCTCGGCTACCCGAAGCCGGGCACGATCCTCTGTCGATTCCTCCCCGCGCTCTCGGGCGAGGGCAAGCTCAGCTCGTCGGACACGAACATCGCGATGACGGACGACGAGAGGACGGTGCGCAAGAAGGTCATGAAGCACGCGTTCTCCGGGGGGAAGGACACCGTCGAAGAGCACCGCAAGCACGGGGGCGATCCCGACGCGGACATGGCGTACCAGTGGCTCACGTTCTTCGAGCCCGACGACGCGAAGCTCAAGCGCATCCACGACGACTATAAGGCGGGGAAGATCCTCTCGGGCGAGCTCAAGCAGCTCCTCGTCGACACGCTCGTGCCGATGATGCGCGCGCACCAGGCGAGGCGCGAGGCCGCGGGGAAGGACGTCGAGAAGTTCATGATCCGCTAGAAATAGGTGAAGATTTCCTTTATCTCTCTGCGCTTCTCCGGTGCGTACAGCAGCACAGGCTCAAGCAGCCCGCGATAGATATGCGCAGCACTCGAGTATTCGAGAGTGCCCTTCTGGAACCCGCTCATGCCCTGGAAACTCGCCCTCACCTCGACCAAGTCTCGAAAGCACGCATCGAGCGCATCTGCACACTCGGGAGGAACATCTCCTGGTAGATCCACGAGGTCTTCGATGAACCTGCCATGGCGTTCACGAAGTTCCTCCATACGCTCGAGGAGTTGTTTTGAGAGCACGCAGTGGGAGTAACATATTCGTTCATATATTTTTCTCTGGATCCTTCACGTCGATAAGCATACCAGAAACTGAGGAGCGGCACGCACTAGCATCTTACAGG
This sequence comes from Candidatus Woesearchaeota archaeon, assembly GCA_023252315.1. GTDB lineage: Archaea > Nanobdellota > Nanobdellia > Woesearchaeales > UBA525 > UBA525. The sequence continues at coordinate 3,472 of JAJPEB010000028.1, forward strand.
ATTAGCCCTTCCACATGGCGGGATTTTCGCTCCGCGTTGGCCTTCAGGACACATGTCCTGTGAATTCAGAAAATTTCTGAATGCATGAAAGGCGATTCTTCAGTTGCATAACGCACGATCTCGCCTAACGCATCAGGCGGTTGCGCGGTGGAAAAGAGAAGAAGAAAAAAGAGAGAATGCGGCCTAAGCCTCCTCTTCCTCAGAGTCGTCTTCGCCGTCTCCGTCCTCGTCGCCGAAGTCCTCGGAGTCGAGCTCCTCCTTCGGGTCGAACTCGGGCTCGGGCGCCTTGCGCTGCTGCTCGTGCGCCGCAGGAGCCGCAGTCGAAGCCTGGCCGATGACCTGCGCGAAGCCCACCTTCGCGAGCACGCGCGTCACCTTGACCTTGACGCGATCGCCCGCCTTCGTGCTGGGCACGAAGAGGACGAATCCCTGGACCTTCGCCATGCCGTCGCCCTTCTCGCCGACGGACTCGATCGTGACGTCGATCTCCTCGCCTTCCCTCACGGGAGGGGTCATCGCCCTATCGTTGCCGCCGAACCTGGTGCCGCCACCGCCACCGCCGCTGCGAAAGCCGCCGCCACCGCCGCCACCGCGGCTGTCTCCGAATCTATCTCCATACATGGTACTGTTCACCTATAGCTTTCCCCTCGAGGAGGGGTAGCTCCGGAGATATCGCCGCGCTTTTAATACGTTCCGGTCATATGTCCGCAATTCCGAGAGCGGCCGAAAAGGAGAGCGGGGATCGCGTCCGGCCCTCGAACGACGCTCCTCTCTCGAGGACAACATTTAAGAAGATAGGGAAGGACGACACCTGATGCCCACGCCCCCTCCCTGCACGCTCATCATCTTCGGCGCGACAGGCGACCTCGCGAAGAAGAAGCTCGCGCCCGCGCTCTACCGCCTGCACGTGCGCGGCGCGCTGCACCCCGCGACGCGCATCTTCGCGATCGGCAGGCGCGAGTACACCGACGCGCGCATCCGCGCGGAGCTCAAGGAGCACGTCGAGGACGCGAGATCGTGGGCTGCGTTCTCGCGCCGCATCTCGTACCACCGCCTCGAGTTCGAGGACGACGAGGCCTACGCGGCGCTCGGCGCGCGCCTCGCGAAGGAGAGCGCCGCCGCGCGAGACCGGCGCATCTTCTACCTCGCGACGCCGCAGGAGGCGTTCCCGGTCATCGTCGGCAAGCTGAGCGCGTCGAGGCTCGCGCGCCGCGGCCCCGCGAAGGGGTGGCACCGCATCGTGTTCGAGAAGCCCTTCGGCTCGGACCTCGCGAGCGCGAGCGCGCTCAACGCGTGCATCGCGCGCCTCTACGACGAGAAGCAGGTCTACCACATCGACCACTACCTCGGCAAGGGCTTCGTGCAGGAGATCTTCGCGATCCGCTTCGCGAACCCCGTCCTCGAGCACATCTGGAGCCGCGAGCACATCGACAACGTGCAGATCACGATCGCGGAGACGGAAGGCGTCGGCGAGCGCGCGGGCTACTACGACCGCTCGGGCGCGACGCGCGACATGGTGCAGAACCACATCCTCCAGCTGCTCGCGCTCACCGCGATGGAGCCGCCGCCGGGCACGGGAGCCGAGACGATGCGCGAGGAGAAGACGCGCGTGCTCAGGGCCATCGACGGCGCGAAGGCGCGGCTCGTGACCGGCCAGTACGCTGCGGGGAAGGGCATGCCCGCGTACCGCAAGGAGGCGGGCGTCGGCAAGGGCAGCGAGACCGAGACGTTCGTCGTCGCGAAGCTGCTCGTCGACAACGACCGATGGGAGGGCGTGCCGTTCTACGTGCGCACGGGCAAGGCGCTCATGCACAAGTACGCGCAGATCGCGATCACGTTCAAGCAGGGCTCCTGCACCCTCTTCCAGAACCGCTGCCCCGAGACGAACGTGCTCGTGATCCGCATCCAGCCCGACGAGGGGATCAAGCTGCGCATCAATCTCGCGGAAGGGCAGACGGACGGCGTGAGCCCGTGCGAGATGTCGTTCCTGCACGAGGCGCACGGCTTCAACACTCCTGAGGCGTACGAGGTATTGCTCCAGGAGTGCATGCTCGGCGACCAGATGCTCTTCACGGACTGGGGCTTCGTGCGCGAGTCGTGGAGGATCGTCGACGCGATGCGCGCGAAGGCGGGCAAGCCCGTCAGCTATGCTCCCGGGAGCCACGGCCCGAAGGAGGCGCTCGCGCTCATCAAGAAGGACGGCCGGGACTGGGTCGGGAACTCCGAGATCATCAAGTAGCCGCGCAGCGCGGAATTCTTCCCGGCCGCGTGCCCCAGACCCGTGCAGGAAATCTAGAGGGATACGCCGAAGCGCCCCAAGCGAAGCCCGTTTCCGGGATCGTGCGGACTTCTCGGGCCTTGCGACATTCGCCGCACTCAGAGCCCTCTCGACAGAGGACCCGAGAAGAATGAAGAAAGAGAGGAGAAACAGGAGCGTCAGGCGTCCACGATGCCCGCTTCCGTCACCATGAACACCGCCTCGTCGTCGGGCAGGTTCGGCGCGTCCACGAGCTTCGCGACGCGCGTGCCCTTCTTGCCGCGGCGCAGGTAGATCCTGAACGTGCTGTTGTGGCCCACGATGTGGCCGCCGATCGCCTCCGTCGGGTCGCCGAAGAACGCGTCGGGCTTCGCCATCACCTGGTTCGTGACGTACACGCACAGGTTGTACATGTCGGCGAGCTTGCTGAGCACGTGCATGTGCTTGTTGATCTTCTGCTGGCGCTCCGCGAGCGTGCCGCGCCCGACGAACTCCGCGCGGAAGTGCGCGGTCAGGCTGTCGACGACGACGAGCTTCACGTTGAGGCCTTGCTTCACGAGATCCTCGACCTTCTCCGCGAGCAGCATCTGGTGGTCGGAGTTGTACGCCCTCGCGACGCGGATGTTCTTGAGCAGCTCCTTGCCGTCGATGCCCTTGCCCTGCGCGAACTGCGCGATGCGCTCGGGGCGGAACGTGTTCTCCGTGTCGATGAAGACCGTGACCGCGGTCGGGTCGCTCGCGTAGACGTTCACCGCGAGCTGGTGCGCGATCTGCGTCTTCGCGGAGCCGTACTGGCCGAAGCACTCGGTGATGCAGCCCGTCTCGAAGCCGCCGCCCATGATGCGGTCGAACTCGCGCACGCCCGTCGTGATCTTCGTGACCTGCTCGCGCTTGCGCATGAGGTCCTCGCCCGACGCGAAGCCCATGTCGAGCATGGAGCGCGCCGCCTGGATGATCTTGCGCGCAACGGACTCGGAGACGCCGCACGCGTCCACGATCTCGCCAGGGCTCGCGACGGCGATGCTCATGAGGTTGTCGTAGCCGACGCTCGCGAGCTTCTCGGCGGTCGCGGCGCCCACGCCCGGCAGGTCCATGACGCTCTTCTCCTTGACGCTCGCGTCCTTGGTGTCCTTGCTCGCGATAGGCCTGTCCACGTACGATTCTTCCTCCATAAGCTCCTGCTCCATGCCGAACGACTCCGTGTTTTTATTGGTTTTCTTTGACATCGTGTTCACCTTCAGTATGCTCGTGCTTTCGTTGCCGCTCACTCTTCCTCGTCGGATCCGGCCGCGAGCACGAGGTACTCGTACGCCTTGGAGAGGATGAGCGCCGCCTTGGGCAGGTCGTTGATGCGCAGCTGGTTCGTGCTCTTCCAGTCGCCGCTCTTGGGGTCCTTGTAGCGGCGCTCGAAAGAAACCGTGTTGTACGTGCCCTGCTGGCCGTCGCGCCCTGTCGCCTCGTTCTCCCAGATCGCGACCTGGATCGCGCCTGAGCGGAAGCTCTTGATGGGCGCGCGGTGCTGCTCCCTCGGAGCGGGTTGCTCTCGCGGGCCGCGCTGCGCCGCCGGGGGAGCATGCTCGCTCCCGAAGCTGTACGTCTTCTGCCTCGTAGTCGTATAGGTGTTCTGCTGGGCCATGCCCGCACCTCCTGTTTCCTTTCGGTTTTTGTTTCAGCCTTCCGGAGCCCCCGAGGGGAAAAGGAGGAGAGGGGGAATTAGTCGGTCCCTGGGCGCCACGAGGGTGTAGAGTGGCGCGCGGGACCCTCCGGAAAGGGGTGCTGCCTTGGTGGACAACAGCAGATTCCCGATGTCAGAAGCTTAAATACGCCACGAGGCGATGTCCAGTGCGGCTACGGCTCGTGTGCATGGAGCACGCAGCTCCTCTGGGTGTAAAGGCCGCTCGGCTGTCTCTCGAAGAATTGTCCGCTCGTCGCTCTCACAGGATAAATGTGGAATGTGCGCGCCATGTCGCTCTTCAGCCCTATCTCGTGGATTTCGGTCCTCCTCGGATCGACCACGACCATGTCTCCAGGATATGCGGTCGTCGTGGAGAGAGGGGTGAGGCGATACGTATCCTCTGCGATGCGCTCTTCCTTATAGGAGGTCACCTTCAGCTCTCCCGAGAGGATGATATCCATGCACGCCCTGCCCGCGTGACGATGCGGAGGTGCACCGCTGCGCCATTCCATCGCGAGAATCGCAGGATGGTCCTCTTCGCCACCTACGAGAAGGGTGCGGCTATATTTTCCCGGCTCCGCAGGGGTGAAGGTCGCCTTATCGCGAATCCCCATCGTGCCGAACGCTTTCCTGAATATCTCCGCTCCCTCGTCGACAAATAGATTGTCGGCCTCGGCAGGAGAGTGCGCACGCCCGAGCAGCGCGGAGATATCCGCGTACAACTGCCTGAGCACCGGATTTACCATGATACAGGGATGAAAAGCTAGAATATAACCTTTCTGGTTATTTTCAGCCAGAGAGCGTTATTTCCCCATCTCCTCGAGATCGTCGAGCGAGATGACCTCCTCGCGCAGCGCGGATCCGCCGCCCGCCGGGCGCGCGGGCTGCGGCCTCTCGGAGAGCGTCTCTTGCGCCGGCGCCTTGCGCTCGCTCGCGAACTTCTTCTCGAGGTTCGCGATCTCCTGCGCGGGGTCCACGTCCCGGAAGACGAGGTTCGCCGTGACCTCGAGCCTGTCGAACGTGTCGTTGCGCTTGACGCTGCCGACGACCTTGACGATCTCGCCGAGCAGCTCCGTCTTGACGTCCTCGAAGCCGAGCGGGTTGTCCTTGTAGGCGACGAGCTCGCTCTCGCTCTTGCCCGTGAGCACGAGCGCCTGCGGCTTCCAGAAGCTCACGCGCACGTTGCCCGTGCCGTCGTCGAGGAACGCCGCCATGTTGAAGTTCACGTCCTTGCGCACCTCGCCGTGCTCGGGGCACAGGCCGTCGGCCGAGAGCTTGCGGCGGCGCTCGCCGCACGCGTCGTAGAACCGCGGGTCGTAGATCTGCACGAGCGTCGCCACGAGCTCGACGTTCTGCTCGCCGCCCACGAGGTCCTTGATGTACTTCTGCTCGCGCGGCGCGCGCTCCTGCCCCGCCCCCGCTGCGCTCGGGGACGCCGCGACGCTCACGCCCTCGGGGTTGACCTGCAGCTGCGACTGGTCGTTGAGCTGCATCTCGAGGCGGTCCTGCCAGCCGCGCTTGATGAACGGGTTCTTGACGACGAGGATGTCCCCCTCGGAGAGCTCCTCGAAGACGTCGACCTGCTCGTTCCAGAAGACGAGCTTCGTGATGCCCGTCTCGTCGCCGAGGAGCAGGTTCGCGACCTTGCCCTCCTTGCCGTTGCGGTTGAACTCCTTGACCTCCCACTTGCGCACGACGCGGCCCGCGACGATCGCCCCGCGCATCCCGGGCGCGATGTCCTTGATCTTGACCGCCCCGCCCTCCTTCGCGGCCTTCTGCTCGAACTGCACGCCGAGCTCGTTCGCGAGGATGTGCGCCGCGCCCTCCCTGCTGATGAGGCCCGAGAGCTGCTCGAGCTTCTCCGCGATCTTGCGCTCGACCTCTGCGCGCGAGAGCCCGCTGCCCTGCTCGAGGGCCTTGAGGGCGTCCTCGTAGGAGACATCGATCATGCGCTCCGGTGGAGCCGTGGCGTATTTAAGGAATTCGGATGGGGACGTGCCGCACGCCGTATGCGCCCGCCCGGAAAAAAATGCCACTTATGCCACGATACCAATTTAAGGAGGCGTTGTCGTGGAGACGCGCTTAGAGTAGGCGACGACCGATATGCAGCGACGCGGCGGATGTATGAGGGACGCATGAGCGAGGGGCAGGACCGCTCTCTCGAGAGCCTCGCGGCGAAGTACCGCGATCTGCGCCTCGTGGTCGAGGAGACGCCTCACCTCTACGGGGCGTCAGGAACCTCACGGCTCCACTACGAGGGCATCGCGCGCAACCTGCTCAGCACATCGGGGTCTGTTCTCGCGCTGCTCGAGCAGGCCCCTGATCGGGGTGAGATCGCGCAGAGGAGGTGGATGGGAGCCGCATGGCGCGACCTCGGCACGCTCGAGACGTACCTAGGGTTGCTCGAGATCTACCCTCCCTATCGCACCGCAGAGCTGCAGCTCCCCGAGGGTTATTTTCCCGACATGCCGGAAATGGGAACCCGGAAAGGGGAGTACTCCTCATACCAAGAGCTCTACGTGACGCGGAGCGCGCAGAGGCTCAAAGAGCAGGCCATGCTCGACGACACGTTCGCAACTATCCGAACGGCATGAGCGCGGTGTCCTCGATCTCTGAGGTGCCGCAGGAAATGAGAGCGGTCTTCGCGCGCATGGGAGCGCAGATCGCTTCGCGCTTCAAAACCTATCGCGCATAGACGGGAGAGGGCTTGGCAGGCAGCACGCGGCCACGCGCGCGCGACACCCGCTTCGCCCCTTTCCTGTCCCGAGAGTGCCCGAGCGTGAGCGTGCAGGCGACGCTTCCTCCCGTCTGTCCTGCATGTATCGTGTCTGCGACCACCCTCTCGAGATTCGCCTCGCCCTCGTATTCGTCGCGCCTGCCTGGCAGGAAGACGAGCGTCCCGTCGTAGACTCCTCTCAACGAGCCGTTATCCTCCTTCGAGACCGCGTACCCCTCGACTGCGCCATTTCGCAAGTAATGGCGGAACGCGAGCGCGATGGTGCCGTCCTCGCGCGAGAGCTGCCCCTCGAGATCGCCTTCCGCATCCTGGGAGCTCGCGTACCTGAGCGTGCCGGAGATGTCCTGATCATCGAAATGCATGATGCCTTTGAGGACGAGATCGATCGTCTCCTCAGGGACGTGCCCGGGGACTTTCCACGAATACCGCACGGTAGCCGCATACGTCTTCTCGACCATCCCGAGAAGGGATCATGCGGGCTATAAATCGCTTCGTACTCGGAAGTGGATACCCCTTCCCTACTTCATCCCTTTCGCGTCGATCGCCTGCGCGATCCGCCTGACCGCCTGCAGGAACGCCGCCTCGCGCATCGTGACCTTCTTCTCCTTCATGAGGTTGTACGTGCTCAGGAATGCGGGGACCATCGTCTCCTCGAGGCGCCGGTCGACCTCCTGCGCGCTCCAGTAGTAGCCTTCGCGGTTCTGCACCCATTCGAAGTAGCTCACGGTCACGCCGCCCGCGTTCGCGAGCACGTCGGGCACGACGAGCACCCCCTTCTTCGCGAGGATCGCGTCGGCGTCGGGCGTCGTGGGGCCGTTCGCGACCTCGACGATGCG
>JAJPEB010000029.1 GCA_023252315.1 Candidatus Woesearchaeota archaeon
CGCATGCGGGGATCTCTCGCCTTCTCCGAGCACGCTCACGACGATAGGTTTGTACGGCATTGTAACCACTTTCTTGTGGTGGAAAGAGAGCCTCCTGTTTTTTAAAAAGCTATGGGCTCGCTGCCGCCATGGCCGGACGCTGCGCATGGGCTGGGACCGATCCCCTCTCCATCGACTACCACGACAAGGAGTGGGGCGTGCCCGTGCACGACGACCGCAGGCTCTTCGAGTTCCTCGTGCTCGAGGGCGCGCAGGCGGGGCTCGCGTGGATCACGATCCTCAGGAAGCGCGACGCGTACCGCAAGGCGTTCGACGGCTTCGACCCGCGCAAGGTGGCGCGCTACGATGAGAGGAAGGTCGAGGAGCTCATGGGGAACGCAGGCATCGTGCGCAACGAGCTGAAGATCCGCTCGGCGATACGCAACGCGAAGCGCTTCCTCGAGGTGCAGGAGGAGTTCGGCTCGTTCGACCGCTACATCTGGGGCTTCACGAAAGGCAAGACGATACGCAACTCATGGAAGGCCATGAAGGACGTGCCCGCACGCACGCCGCTCTCGGACGAGATCAGCGAGGACCTGAGGAAGCGCGGCTTCAATTTCGTGGGCTCGACGATCGTCTACGCGCACATGCAGGCAACTGGGATGGTCGACGATCATGTGGAGGGGTGCTGGCGGCGTGGCGTCGCCCGCCGCGCCTCTCCCCCCGCCGGGCGCCCCCGGCCGCCGCGCGCGTAGCGGGCATAGAGGGGGCAGAGATGGTACGTCCCCTTCTTCGCGTAGTGGCGCTTGGCGTGCTCCACGATGAGCGCGTGGTATTCCTGGTAGAGCGCGACATCGCGCGGAAGGCTGCGCTCGAAGAGCCCCTTGACCTCGGCGTAGGCAGCGCGCTCCTGCACCATGCCGAAATTGGCGAAGATGCGCCTCGTGTAGGCATCCACGACGAACGACGGCTGCGCGTAGGCGTAGAGCAGGATGGAGTCCGCGGTCTCCTCGCCGACGCCCCACACTCCCAGGAGCTCATCGCGCGTCGGGCATCTGCCCGCGAGCCGCGCGAGGAGCGATGCGAGCTCGCGCAGCTTGCGCGCCTTGTGGTTGTAGTGCCCCGCCGGCCTGATCGCCGCGCGCAGGGCGTCCTCGTCGAGCGCGAGCAGCCTACCGGGAGACGTCGCGCCGAGCCTCGCGAGGCCCGCGACCGCGCGCTCCGCATTGCGCCAGCTCACGTTCTGGGTCAGGATCGCGCCCATGCAGATCTCGAAGCGCTGCGAGGGAGTCCTCGGGTAGGAGTAGTCGCCGGGATGGTAGCCTGTCGTGCTGCCCGTCTTCGTCACGGAGGCTCCCGCGTAGGAAGCGAGAGGCCACCAGCCTTGCGGGCCGTAGCGCGAGAGCAGGCAGCGGTAGATCTCCTCGATGGGGCTCGCTCTCGCGGGAGGCACGGTGCTCATCGCTCCCTGAGGAACACCGCATGGACGCTGCCCTTGAGCTCCCAATCATCGAGGGACGATACGATCCCCGGCGCGGCGATCGCCCGGATATCCTCCTCGAAGAGCGCTTCGGCCCTCGATCGCTCGGCTTCCCAATCCCCGGGCCACGCCTTCACGATCCTCGGCAGCATGCGGAGCTGGCGAGAGGAGTAGCGTGCGTAGAACTTCGTATCCGGCCCTTCCGGCATCCGCGGATAGTACCACACGCGCAAGGCAGTGAGCGCGTACGCCTGCGGCTCCGAGAGCGCCGGGATCATCTTCCTCGGCAGTCGCTCGTAGTCCCCCCGGATCACGACGTCCACATGCTCGACCCCGAGCTGGCGGCATCGCCGCACGCCCGAGAGGAGGTCCCGCGTCCCGACCCTGTCGGTGACGTAGTCGCATGCCGAGGCGATCGGGTCGAGAGCGGTCCAGAGCATCCTCTCACCCGAAGGCCGCGAGCCCCATCTGCTTCTCCTTGTCCTTGCCGAACAGGTCCTCGATCTTGCGCCGCAGCAGCTCCAGGTCCTGCTGCAGGTACAGCGGCACGTGGTACGTGTGCGCGAGCTCGAGCGATGGCTCGAGGTACTTGACCACGCTGCCCTCGGAGATGGTGAAGAGGATCTTGCCTCCGCACAGCTGCCCGCGCGCGCTCACGTGCGTGCACTTGCCGACGAGCGGCGGCCTGCGGAACTTCTCGTTGCACGTCACGCACCGGTACTCCTGCTGCGTGAACTTCCTCAGGTTGCCCTTGATGTCGCGGATGAAGTGCTTCTCGATCACGAGCCGGGCCACGTCGCTCTCGTCGCACGCGCGGATCTTGATCGCGAGGTCCATCTGCCCCTCGATCTTCTCGCGCATGCTCGGCAGCAGCTTGTAGGCGGAGCAGCGCACGCCCGCGTTGATGTCCCTCGTGCCGTGCGTGAACCCCATGCCCTCGAACTGCGCGGGCGTGTTGAGCACGTGCTCGAGCAGCTCGACCTTGACGTCGTAGGGCTTCTTGTACGCGAGCGCGGCCTCGTACATCTCCACGGGATACTTCCACGCGCGGTCCACGTGGAACGCCATGTCGTCCACCTCCGCGGGGTTGAGGATGTACGTGATGACGAGCGGCGCGTCCATCGTGCTGCCGCGCGACTCGGGGAGGAACTTGCTCGAGAAGTTGAGGAACGCGTCCATCATCAGGATGAAGCACGACTCGTCGCCGTCGCAGTCGCGCCTCATGGCGGCGTGGAAGAGCGGGTGCGCGAGGAAGCCCTGCGTCTTCGAGAAGCCGACGATCCTGCCGAGGATGCCCGCCGACGTGTGCGGCGCGAGCCCGACGACGTAGTGGCCCGCGAGGTCCTCCTTCGACTTGAGGCGGTAGTACGGGTCGAGGCCGTAGAGCAGGCGCAGCTCGTCGTCCACGAACCTCGCGACGCGCAGCAGGATCTCGTCCGCGCCCTCGTCGGGGCTCTCCGGGCAGCACGGCAGCAGCACGTCCTGCGGCTTGAGCTCGAGCACCTGCGTCTCCTCCTCGAGCTGAGCGCCATGGCAGTCGTGCGTGTAGCCGAGCTTGCGCAGCCTCGCGACGCTCACCTGCGCCTCCCTCGGCGTGAAGTGCGTGAGCGCGACCTCGCTGCAGTCGTAGCGGGTCGTCCCGTCCTTGTTGACCGCGATGTCGTTCTTCGCGCGCAGGATGCCCTTGATCGGGTGCTCGGGGATGTGGCTCTTGTTGCTCGTGCCGCGCACGCCCTTGATGAGGTCGGGATAGTTCCTCGCGCCGATGCCGTCCGAGGAGATCTTCTTGATGCACGCGTCGAAGATGCGCACGATGTCGATCTCCTGGCGCACGCAGGCGCGCGGCTCCTTGACGCCGCCGTAGCGCTCGATCTCGACGGTGCGCTGCTCCGTCCTCGCGTCGCATGCCTCGCAGCGCGCGAACACCGTCGAGCGCTTGCAGCGCTCGCAGTAGCGCACGGGGAACTCCGCCCCGATGCGCCCGCGCAGCAGCGCCTCCTGGAAGCTGCGCAGCCTCCCGCCCTCCTCGCCGACGGGGAAGAGGCAGTGCGGGCTGCCGGTGAGCTTGCGCATCTTCGCCTTCTCGGGCCTGCCCATGCGCGAGCCCACGAACGTGCCCGCCTTGTCGCGCACGGCGAACGGCGCGATTTCCTGGACGATCGCGAGCGCGGGGGTGCCGGCGCCCGCGAGCTCCTCGACGCGCGCGTGCGCGCCGCCAAGCGTGGCCGCGAGCGCGCGGTCCCACCCTGGCGCGAGCGCGATGCGCCCGTCCTCGACGGCGTGCGGCACGCCGAGCGTCTCGAGCGCGTCCTTGAGCGCGGGGCGGCTCGCCATCGCGCCATCGCGCAGCGCGCGAGAGATCTCGAGGAGCTGCGCGCCGCTCACCTGCGACCAGAACGGCGTCCAGGCGCTGTGCAGCGGCACGCCGAGCGACGCGCTGATGCGCAACGCATCCTCTGCCTGCGGGATCGCGTAGAGCGGCTCGCGCAGGATCCTGTCCCACTCCTCGCCCGCGACGCCCGTCGCCTGCGCGAGCCCCTGCGCGTCGAAGGGGATTCCCCGCTGCGCGCCCGCGCGCTCGACTTCCGCGAGCCACCACTCGGGGCAGTAGCCCGCGGGCACGAGGCTGTGGTTGCGGTCGTAGAAGTCGCCGTAGTTCACGAGCACGTCGCCGAGGTAGATGATGCGCTCGACCTCGCCCTTGAGCGCGATCGCCTCCGCCTCGTCCTGCAGCTGCACGACCCTGCCGCCCTTGAGCCGCACGATCGGGCCCTCGAGCGTGTCGCACGGCATGAACGCCGCCGCCTTGCCCGGGCGCTCGACCTTGAGCTGCGTCGCGCTCGCGATGTAGCCGTTGAGCACGTGCATCGTGCACGGATGGATCGCCTGCCCGGAGTAGCCCGACGCGCGGGATCGCCCGTAGCGAAGGCGGAAGCCGCCCGAGCGCAGCGGGTAGCCGAGCACCGGCCTGCCCGCGACGAGGTCCTTGATGTACGTGTAGTCGGGCGCGATCTTCTCGTCGCTCTTCGCCTTCGCCCCCTTCGACTTCATCTTCTTCTGCAGGTCGACGAACTCCTTGAGGAATCCCCAGTGCCCCATGCCGAATTCCTCGCCCCACTGCGAGAGCTGCTTCCAGATCTTGGGCGCCTTGAGCGGGATGCAGCTCGAGTGGATGAGGCAGTAGCCGCTACGCAGGTTGTTCGTCGGGATGCGCGGGAGGTCCTTGAGGTTGATGTTCGCCACCTCGTACTTCTCCGACGGGTCGCCGCCGATCTCGATGGGCATGTTGCGCATGAGGAAGAGCGACTCCTGCTCGCTCGGGAAATACTGCAGGTTCGTGATCCACTCGTGGTAGTCGGCTATCTCGGCGGGGCAGCGCAGGATCTCCTTCTCCGTGGGGTCGTACTCCGCGAATCCCATGCTCGAGCGCACGTAGTCCGCGATGAGCACGCACACGCTCGCGGCGGTGCCGCCCGCGTTCCTGATGGGACCCGAGAAGCTGAGGCAGAAGTACTGCCCCTTGCGGTCCATGCGGTCCTTGAGCTCGATGCCGGTGAGGCCCTCGAGCGGCGCGGACACGACGCCGAGCGTGATGTACGCGAACCCGACGCGCACGCCGGCCACGATCGCCTCGAGCTGCGTGTCGAACGCGCAGAACTTGCCCTGCGCGATCTCGAGCGCGACCTGGAAGCTCACGCGCCAGTCGAGCACGCCGTACTGGCGCTCGAGCTCCTCGATGCGGCGCTCGACCCCCGCGTTCTTGATCTGCGGGACGATGACGCTGATGAGGCCGATGACGCGCTCGGCGAGGGTGCGCGCGATCGCGACCGAGACCTCCTCCTCGGGGTCGTAGCCGCGCGCTCTCGCGCGCTGCGCGATCGTGTAGCCGTCGAAGCAGTCGCGGCGGAACTCGTCGAAGTACGCGAGCATGTCCTCGCTCGCTGCGATCTGCGCGGCCGCGCCCTGCGTCTCGACGAGTGTGCCCTGCGCCATCTATTCCTTCCCCCCCGGAAGCCCGACAAGCCTCGTGTATATTCCCCGTATCGCCCGTTCCGCCGACGTCGCGATCTCCTCTGCTCCTTCGCGGTATCGCAAAATGCACTCGATCCCCTCGGGACGCGGGAAATCCTTCGTCGGGTCTGTGGGAATGTCTTCGATCCTGATCTCGAGTCCTTGATCCGGCACAGTGCGCAGCAAATACGCAGTCACGACAGCTTGCGGGAGCAAGGGAAGGAGCGCATGCGTCTCTGGCAAAGGGTCTCCCGCAAAAAGGCGCACCAGGCTCAGCGGATAATACTGGGTGCGCGCTATGCTTTCATCCTGCAAAGGGCTGTGGACGACATAGGAGATCGTCGCCTCTGAATCGGGGATGTGGACGCGCACATTCGCGAACATGAGTCTTCCCACGATCTCGGCGGGGCTGTGCGCGCAGGTCGCATACATGCCCTGCGTCTCTTGCGTGGCGAGGTATTCAAGCCGGAATTTCTTGATGCGAATCCCCGCTGCGTCCTCTCCGCTCATCCTTGCGCCTCCCTCGTCGCAATCGTCTCCTTCGCCTTCTTCTGCGGGTAGAAATTCACGAGGCGCACCTCGCGCGTCTTGAGGTTGACGACCGGCAGGCGCGCGGGCTCGGGCTCGAGGCCGCGCTTGACCTGCTCGTCCGAGACGTCGTTCCAGCAACCCGCGTTGATGACCGTGACGCCGTTGTACGTGCCGTACGCGATGTTGTGCACGTGGCCCGTCACGAGGAAGTCGGGGATCTTGTCGATCACCATCGGGTCCTCTTCTGCGTCGGGCACGTACGTGTTGCAGCCGTGCGTGGGCGCGAGGTGGCGCTTGCGCAGCAGCAGCTTCATGACCTCGCCCATCGCCTTCATGCCGCCCGCGTCCTTGATCGGCTGCACCTCCTTCGCGTAGTAGACGAGGCTGTAGCCATGGTAGAGCAGGAGGTCGAAGCCGGGATGGCCGGGCGTCTCCTCGATCGTGACGGAGGACGGGTTGCTCAGCATCGTGACGTTGGGCAGCGCGTAGAGCTCCTCCGCGAAGTCCCTGTAGACGGGGAGCTGGGGCTCCTGGAGCCTGCCCGCGTCGTGGTTGCCCGTGATCGTCATGACCTGGATGTGCTCGGGGATCATCTTGACGTAGCGCGTGAACTGCGCGTACTGCTCCTTGATGTCGTGGATGTCGCTGTCGTCCTGCTGGCCGGGGTAGACGCCGACGCCGTGCACGAGGTCGCCGATGAAGACGACGTAGCCGACCTTGGCCGCGAGCGCGCGCTGCTCCTCGTTCCCGAGCTTGCCCGAGAGCCACATGACGAACTGCTCGAACTCGTTGCGCATGAAGAGCTTGGAGCCGATCTCGACGTCGCCCACGAACACGACGTGCGTGTCGCGCACGCCCTTCTTGAGCTCCTTCGTGAGCGGGACGTCGGGGAAGAGGATGGCGTTCGCGAAGACGCGGTTGCCCGAGGACGTCTGGCCGACGATGCCGATCACCTCGTCGAGCACGACCTCCTTCGTCGCCCCCGCGAGCGCCGCCGCCTTGTCGGGGGGCATATTCTTCGCGCTGACCCAGACCTCGACGCTGCCGGTGGGGTCCTCGAGCGTGATGACGGTGTAGCCGCTCTTCGTCTCGCGCTTGCCCATGACCATGCCGACGAGCGCCACGGTCTCGCGCTCCTTCTTGCCCACGATGCGCGCGATGGAGACGACGCTCTCGAGCTCCTTGCGGGACTTGAGGATCGCGCTGAGCACGCGGTAGCGCTGGTTGAAGTACTTGACGAAGTCCTGCACCGTGCGCTTGCGCGGCGCCTTGACGTAGTTCTTGAGGACCTTGACGGTGTAGACGCGCTCGCCGCCCGAGAGCAGCGCCACGAGCTTCGCCTTGTCCTCCACCATCTCGGGCGTGACGAGCATCCCCCTGCGGATGCACTCGCCGACGAGCTGCTGCATCGATTGGTTCGCGTAGTCGTTTGCCATGCCATGTCCCCCCCTACTGATGGGTGTTTCGGAGGTGTGTAGTGGCTCCTGTGGTTTTCTTCGAATTCTTCGTTCCTGCTGATTCCGCTATCCTTTTCTTTTTCCTGATTTTCCTGCACTTCTCTAGGCCCTGCTTTCCTCGACCATACGCCCTCGGACGCCGCCTTGGAGTAAAGCCAGGAGAACCGCCGATTCGCTCGGAAGCGCAGCTTCCGGCGGGCCGGAACCCGCGGGGTTTCCGAGCCCATGCAGGCGGTTCGACGTAAGACCGCGCAACGGAGTGAGCTGAGTGCTCCGCGGCGCCTGCGCCACGCTTTCAGCTTTTCTCTCTATTCCTCCACCACCTGCAGCGGCGGCTCGAAGGTCTCGAGCGTCTCTTGCGCCGCGGCCTCCTGCAGGACGGTGTCGCTGATGCCGAGCTCCATGCGGATGATCTCCCTCGCCTGCGGGAGCAGGCTCGACGGGATGCCGAGCGCGATCTCGCGCATGCGGCCGAAGCGGCCCTTGCTCACGACCTTCGCGTTGATGACGCCGAGCATGTCCATCTCCGCGAGGATGTCCGAGATGCGACGCTGCGTGAGCGGGCGCTGCCCGGTCGAGTGGCACACGGCCTTGTACTTCTCGTACACGTCGCCCGTGAAGACGTGCTTCTTGCGCGCGCACAGCGCGAGCACCGCCGCGAGCGCGGCGTGGAACTGCTTGGGCTGCGTCTTGATGACGTCGAGGAGCCTGTCGCGCTCGATCTTCTCCTCCGCCTCGTCGATGTGCGTGACCTCGACGCGCATGCTGCCCGAGCGCTCCGCGATCTCGCCCGCGACGCGCAGCAGCTCGAGCGCGCGGCGCGCGTCGCCGTGCTCCCTCGCCGCGTATGCCGCGCACTTCGCGAGCACGCCCTCCTCGAGCGAGGATTCCTTGAACGCGCGCGAGGCGCGCGAGCGCAGGATGTGCTGGAGCTGCACCGCGTTGTAGGGCGGGAAGATGAGCTCCTCCTCCGAGAGCGACGACTTGACCCTCGGGTCGAGCGTGTTGGAGAAGATGAGGTCGTTGCTGATGCCGATGAGCGCGACCTGCGCGTGCGCGAGGTCCGAATTGACGCGCGTGAGGTTGTAGATGATCTCGTCGCCCACCTTCTTCACGAGCTGGTCGATCTCGTCGAGCACGAGCACCACGATCTGGCGCTCCTCGTCGAGCGCGCGGAAGAACGCGTTGTAGACCTCGTCGGTCGGCAGCCCGGTGGTCGGGACGGCCTTCCCGAACTTGCGCGCGAGCTCCGCGATGAGGCGGTACTCGGTGTCTGCGACCTTCTTGAGCTTGCAGTTGAGGTAGCAGACCTTGAGCGGGATGTCCTGCTCCTTCGCGACCGCGGCCATGCTCGCGAGCGTGTGCTTGACCGTGACGGTCTTGCCGCTGCCGGTCTTGCCGTAGATGAAGAGGTTGCTCGGGCGCTCGAGGCGCAGCGCGGGCGCGAGCATGCGGGAGATCTCGCGGATCTGCTCGTCGCGATGCGTGATCTCCTCGGGCACGTAGTTCGACTGCAGGATCTTCTTGTCCGAGAAGACGGACTCGCTCTGCAGGTATTGCCGGAAAAACTTCGCTGTCTCTTCTGTCATCGCACCTACCCCCCACCCGACGTGACGTTCCAGGCGAAACAAAGGTGACTTATAAGTTCATCTGTTTCTGGATTCGGATTGTCGTGCACAGGAGTTCGCAATAATGGATATTGCAGGAGAGGTAGCCCCCCATCATTTCCTGTGGAAACGATCGCGAGGCGCTCTCGTGCGCGATTTCGAGGGCCTTGCGCCGGGATCGCGATTCCTTCCCTTGCGGTCGTGCGCTCACATGTGTCCTCTCTTCTCTTCTATCTTATTTCTATATAGAAAGAAAGAAGAAAGGAAGAGGAAGAGCGAGAGGAAAACAGAAAGAGAAACTCGGGGAGGAGAGAGCGAATTGGAAAACGGGAGAGAAAGGACGACAGGAGCGACGCGGGAAGGACAGGCGGGGAGAACGCGCGGCGCGCGAAGAATGGGATTCGATCGGAAATGAGGGGGAGTCCACCGACCGAAAGAGCGACTTAGGAAAACAGCTCCGCTTTGAATCCCTCGCTCACGTACATCCTGTCCTCGCTCGAGACGAACAGGATCTCGACAGGCAGACGTTTCGAGAGCGCGATCCCCTCGGAGAAGCCAGCGGTGAAGATCGCCGTCGCGTAGGCGTCCGCCTCGAGGCCCGTCTTCGCCACCGCGAAGATGCACTTCGCCCCGTTCGCGGGCATGCCGGTCCTCGCGTTGAGCAGGTGGTGCTGCCCGCGCCAGCGCCTCCGGTTGGGCGCCGACCCCGCGATCGCCTCGCCGTCGAGCAGGACCTTGCCGATCGCGCGCTCAGGGGCGTCGGGATGCTCGAGCAGGATCGTCCACGGCTCGCCGCCGCCCTTCGCGAGGATGTCGCCGCCGGCGTCGATGTAGTGGCGCGGGCAGCCCCCATCCTCGAGCACGCGCGCGACGGCATCGAGCGCGAACCCCTTGCCGAAGCCGCCGAAGTCGATCTCCTTGCGCAGCAGCACGCGCGAGCGCTTCGCATCGAGCAGGATCGGCGCGCGCAGCCGCTCCAGCGCGGCATCGACGACCCCTTTGCGCGGGCGCGGCTTGGGCACGAACGAGTACGCCTTGTCGTAGCCGAGGCGGTCGAGCGACGCCTTGAGCGTGATGTCGAAGTTGCCGCCCGTCTCCTCGTTGAGGGCGACGGCCCGCGCGATGAGCGAGAAGAACTCCCCCGGGACCTCGTGCCAGCGGCCCAGCGCGGCGTTGAGGCGCGAGAGCGCGGAGTCGTCGCGAAAGCGCGAGTACGTGCGCTCGATGCGCGCGAGCTCCCCGAAGCAGGGCGCGAGCAGCGCCTCGTGGGAGCTGGGCACCTTGACCTCGATGACGCTGCCGAGCAGGTGCTCCTTGCGCGAGGCGAGATCCATCGCGCGGGGGGCGCGGGGGCGCTACTTAATCCTTCCCGAGGACCGCCGACGCGGGCGCGCGAACCTGCGAGAGGAAAGAAGGCAAAAAGGAGAATCGCCGGGCGCTCACTGCGCCTTGACGAGGCCGTCCACGTACTGCCTGAACGCGCCCGCGGTGAGCGAGCTGCCGCTGATCTGCCTGGGCAGGTTAAGCTGGTCGATGCGCTTGCCGACGACGAGCGTGGGCAGCGCGCCGTTCACGCCGCTGATGTAGCGCGCGGAGACGGGGTTCGGGTTGTTCGCGAGCACGGACGCCGCCGTGACCACGTCGTCCTTGACCGTGAGGCTGATCGTCACCATCTCGACGCCGGAGTGGTAGTGGTACGTCACGTTGTCCGTGTACGTGCCGTCGGGCACGACCGCCATGAGCGTCTCGTTGTGCTGGTCTATCGCGGTCTTGTTCTCGGCCTCGATCGTCGTGCCGTTGGGGCGCGTGCCGCCGGCGGGCTGGATCGTGTCGCCCGGGACGTCGCCCGAGATCGCGCCGCCGGTGCCGGCCGAGGGCTGCGAGGCCGTGCAGGCCGCGAGCAG
>JAJPEB010000144.1 GCA_023252315.1 Candidatus Woesearchaeota archaeon
GAATTGCGTCTCAATCTCGAAGTCGTACTTCTCGTCGATCGCCATCTCGAGCATCGCGAGGAAGACCTCCATCGCGACGGCCGTCTCCTGGTTCGTGAGCTTGAGCAGTTCCTCGCGTGCAGCAAGACTGCGGTCGTTCCACGCGAGGAGCGCGAGGCCGATGAAGCGGTAGGCGTTCTTGTAGCATCTCCTCCGCTCATCGACATACCCCTGCTCGAACGCTTCCTTGAGGTCCGGATCCCGCGTATCGAGATGCCCGGGATCCACCACCTCCTTGCGCAGGAACTCGTCGTGCTCTGCCGCGACCTTGTAGAGCTCGCCCAGGATCTCGGGATCGTCTTCGTCGGTGCGCCACGCGGGCGGCATCAGCGGGTCGCTCTCTGCCTTCACCTTGAGGCGGGAGACGTACGCTTTCGAGCGCTCGACCGTATCCGTGAACTGCTGCTGCGCCTTCCACTCCGGCCGCTCGCCCAGCACGACGACGACCTCCATCTGGGAGAAATCGCCGAGCCTCTTGTCCCTCGCGAACCTGAATCTCCTGAAGAGCCTGCTCCGCGCGATCCAGGGATCCTTGTACGTCGCGGGATGCACGATGGGGATGCGCTGCCACTCCCCGTTGAGCCGCACGAACGGCGAGCGCTTGCGGGAGAGGAGAGCGAAGGGGCTCTTGCGCGGCTTCAGCGGAGGATGGAGATAGATCACGTCGACGATCCTCCATTCCGCGACCCTGATGTCGATCGATCCCCTGTTCATATGGAGCGGGACGTTCCCGAGCGTGAGATCCTTGTCGTCGAGCAGGTCGCGCAGGCTGAGCTGGAACGCCTGATGGGGGAACTCGTGCGTCTCGGCTCCATCGTTCACCACGACCGGCCTGTAGTCCTTCGTCGTGACGTACTCGTTCTTCGAGTCGAGCAGCAGGTATTCGCCCGAGACGCTGTGGCGCGGGCGCACAAGCCTGCTCCATCTCCATACCGCGAGCTTCGCGAGGCCCCTGCGCGTATGCAGCGTCTCCACCGCCTCGGCCGCGAACCTGATGACGATAGAGAAGTTGTCCTCCGCGCGAGAGTAGAGCCCGTGCAGCTCCGCGAGGCGGTCGTAGAGCCGCATGCGCCGCCGGATGCGGCCATCCCATCTCGAGTTCGCGTCGGATTCTCCCCTCTCGTGCAGCCGCCACCTCGCGTTGTCCTGCTGCCATTGGGCATCCTTCTTCAGCTGCTCGGCGGTGAGCCCTGGCCGCGGCTTGGGGTGCGGGATGCCCTCGAAGGCCTTGAGATCCTTCGTCACGGCCTTGACCAGCGCGCCGATGGCCTCGTGCCTGCGCATCACGTCGGGCACGTTGCCGTGCGAGACGAGGATGCCCGCGTCGACGCACCCGAGCGTCGCCACCGCCTCGACCGCCTCGCGCGTCATCGAGGCTATCTGCTCGATGGAGGTGAGATATATCCCTGCAACGGGAAGGTTCGTCTTCCAGCTGGCTTGCGCCTTCGCGAGCGCGGCCATCGACGCGTGCAGCGGGACGCCTGCGGGGCCGATGCATGCGTCGAGCGTCTTGCGGAACGCGGCGACCTGGCCCTTGAGCCCATCCTCCTGCTCGCGCAGGTCCGCGATGCGCCCTTGGGTGATATGGACTACGGAATGGACGGGAACGTACGCCTCGACCGCCGCCTGGACGGCGCCGATGCAGGCCTTGAGCGCGGCGGTGACGCGATCCACGTCCTCCTTGGCCAGCTCCGCGCCAGCGCCGAGCGCGCGCTCCTTCTCGGCCGCGATCCTCGCAGAATCCTCCGACGCGCGCTCGTGCCAGGTGAAGACCTCCTGGTAGTCGTTGAGGTCCTCGACCCCCGCGTACCTCGAGGCGACCTGCGCGCGCCGCCATGTCCCGGGCCGCAGCCACCTGAGAAAGCTTATGCCGCCACCGTCCGCCGCCTGCCTCGCATCCCCATGCCTCCTCGCACGGCACCGGAGAGGCCGATTTATAAAGGTTCACGTGTGGGCCGCCCGTGGCGTGGACATGCTGGGAGCGCTGCCTTCATAACCTTTAAATAGGGAAATCCGTTCAACCCATTCTCGTCGCAGGTGCGACAGGGGGTGCATTTCAATGGCGAATAAGACAATGTCGAAGTCGGGAGGTCTCTGGGCGAAGGTGGGCGTGTGGTCCTACATCGCAGGCCTCGTGATCGCGCTGCTCGTCTCGATCTTCTCCACTGCGGGTCTCGCTGCATGGGCGGTCGTCGTGCTCGCGGTGCTCGGCCTGATCGTGGGTCTCATCAACATCTCGGACAGCGAGGTCAGCCTCTACCTCCTCGCGACGATCGCGTTCGTCGTCGCCGCCGGCTCCATGTCGACGGTGTTCGGCGCGCTCGGCAGCCCGTTCGCGACGCTGCAGCAGTTCATGTACGCGATCATCGTCTTCACAGCGCCCGGCGCGCTGGTCGTGAGCTTCAAGGCGCTCTACCAGATCGCGAAGGACGAGTAAGGCGACAGGTCAGGATTCCTCTTTTTCCTTCTCTTCTTCCCTCCTGCAACATCTCAGAACGTGGCGCTACGGCTGCCTGAGCAGCGGCGACACGAGCGCGTAGAGCTCCTCGTGGATGTCCTCGGGAGCGCGCAGCCCTCGCGCGTGCGCATCCTCATCCTGCGGATTGCGCACGCACTCGACGATCGACCATCCCTGCGTCCTCGATGCCGCGGCGAGATACGCCGATTCTGCGGCCTGCAGGTGCGCGAGATCGTCCTCATGGATGTCCTTCTGCCGCCCGCCGGTGAGGTACGCGCGATCCTCCCTCGCCTTGCGCTCGACGAGCCTCTGGCCGATCTCGGGAGGAACGTGGAGCAGGATCGTGAAGTCGGGACGGCAACTGACCGTGTCGGCGGCGTCGACCGGTTCGTAGGCGCGCTTCTCGAAATTCGTGCTGACGTACGCGGCGAGATGGCCGCCGGCGGAAAAACCGAGGACG
>JAJPEB010000145.1 GCA_023252315.1 Candidatus Woesearchaeota archaeon
CTCAGGTGCAAGTGAGCCATGCGTGCGCACCAATACGCTTTTGAAGAGCGCGAGACTCGCATGCCCGATGCGCGCGACGATCACTCCCGAGAAGCTCGCGAAGTACTTCGCGATCACGGAGGAGGCGCTCGCGCTCGCGCGAGCGCATGTGAACCCCGAGCGGGCCGCGCACGCAGATGACGCGCTCGACATGGTCGCGCGCTACGTCGCGGACGCGCGCCATTTCGAGAGGCAGGGCAATGCCGTCGACGCGTTCGCGGCGCTCAGCTACGCGCACGGATGGCTCGACTGCGGCGCGCGCACGGGGCTCTTCCTCGTGCGCGACTCGCGCCTCTTCACCGTCGACGACGGGTAGGCTTCGCCGCCTTGCGGGGGGCCCGCTTGCGCGCAACGGGCTTCTTCGCGGGCGCGACCGCCCTCGCGCGGGCGACGCTCTTCCCGGGACGCTGCGCAGGCGCCGACGCCTCGGCCTGCGTGCCCTGCGCCACCATCGCCGTCGAGGGCGCGTAGAGGGGGAGCGCATGCAGCTCCGCATGCAGGCGCGACCGCACGGACGCGTCGCCGCGCAGCCCGGGCGCGTGCTCGCGCTGCGAGAACGCCTCCTCGAGGTCGAGGAAATCGTCGAGGCTCTCCGGCGCATCGCGTGCGTCGTCCTCTCCCTCCGGGGCCGCGGCGCCCGGGGGCTCTTGCGCGGGCATGAGCAGCGAAGGCGCGACCTCGGCGACGATCGTGTCCTCGACGGTCTCGCTGCGCTTGGACGAGGAGAGCGAGATCGCCTGCGAGACGGGAGAGAAGTGCGCCTCGATGCGCGCGCTAAACGCCTGCCTGCGCAGCCCGCGCACGAAGCGCGTGCTGTAGCGCGCATGGCATCGCGCGCAGCGGTAGCCGTCCTGGGGCGTGCCGCGCAGCGGGAACTCGCAGACGGGGCATTCGACGCGCGGCGCGCTCGTGCGGGGCATGCCCGCTCCCCGTGCCGCGCGGTTTATATGCGTTCGCGTAGGGCCCGTGCGCGCGCGGCTCTTCCTGCTCTTCCTCTCGGGAGCCGCGCTCGCTACGACGCCGTCTCAAGTAAACTATTTAAATCGCCCACGGGGCCTGCGCACGATGGGGTTCGACTTCAGGGAGGCGCAGGAGCGCGTGCGCGGCTTCTGGGACGAGCGCGCCATCTACCAGAAGGCGAAGGAGCAGGGGCGCGGGAAGGAGAAGTTCTACTTCCTCGACGGGCCTCCGTACACGTCCGGCAAGGTGCACATCGGCACGGCCTGGAACAAGACGCTCAAGGACCTCGTGCTGCGCGCGCGGCGCATGCAGGGTCGCGACGTCTGGGACAGGGCGGGCTACGACATGCACGGGCTCCCGACCGAGCACGCGACGGAGAAGAAGCTCGGCATCGCTGGCAGGCAGCAGATCGAGGCGTACGGCAAGGAGCGCTTCATCGAGGAGTGCCGCGTCTTGTGCACGACGAACCTGCGCGAGATGAACAAGGTCTTCGAGAGCCTCGGCGTGTGGATGGACTTCGCGCACGCGTACCAGACGATCAGCAAGGACTACATGGAGGGCGAGTGGTGGCTGCTCAAGCGCGCGCACGAGCGCAGGCGGCTCTACGAGGGCGAGCGGTCGATGACATGGGACGCGCACGCGGCGACGGCGCTCGCGAAGCACGAGCTCTACTACCAGAAGGTCACCGACGAGACGATCTACGTCCGGTTCAAGATCAAGGGCCAGGACGGCGCGTATCTCGTCATCTGGACGACGACGCCGTGGACGATCCCGTTCAACCTCGCGATCATGGTGCACCCCGCGCTCTCCTACTGCAGGGTGCGCGTCACGCACGGAGGCGAGGAGCAGTCCTGGTACGTCGCGAAAGACCTGCTCGAGGACCTGCTCGAGCGCAAGCTCAAGATCCCCTACGCGGTCGAGGAGGAGATCCTCGGCAAGGACCTCGAGGGGATGGAGTACGAGCACTTCCTCGCCCCGGATGTCCCGCAGCTCGCGCAGCTCAAGGCGAAGAACCCCAAGGTCCACACCGTCGTGATGAGCCCCGAGTACGTCGACACCTCCGCGGGCACGGGGCTCGTGCACTGCGCGCCCGGGTGCGGCCCCGAGGACTTCGAGGTCGGGCACCGCAACGGCATCAGGCCGTTTAGCACCGTCGACGAGCACGGCTACGTGCGCGAGCTCGGGCCGTTCACGGGGCTGCGCGCGCGCGAGGAGAACGCCAAGTTCACCGCGCTCATCGAGAAGGCGGGAGGGCTCGTGCTCATGCACCGGTACGCGCACGACTACCCCTTCGGCGAGCGCACGAAGACGCCTGTCATCTTCCGCGTGACGAAGCAGTGGTTCCTCAAGGTCGAGGACATCAAGCAGGACCTCATCCGCGAGAACGACGGCATCACCTGGGTGCCCGACGCCGCGTACAACGCGTTCAACGGCTGGCTCGAGAACCTGCGCGACAACAGCATCAGCAGGCAGCGCTACTGGGGCACGCCGCTGCCGATCTGGCGCAACGCGCAGGACCCCGACGACTATATGGTGATCGGCAGCGCGAAGGAGCTCAAGGAGCTCGCGAAGCTCGAGAGCGAGCCTGACGACCTGCACATCCCGACCGTCGATAGCATCGTCATCCGCAAGGACGGCAAGGAGTACCGTCGCGTCCCCGACGTGCTCGACGTGTGGGTGGACGCAGGCACCGCGAGCTGGAACTGCATCGGCTATCCGGGCGACGAGGAGCTGTTCGGCAAGCTCTATCCCGCGGATTTCATCCTCGAGGGCAAGGACCAGATCCGCGGCTGGTTCAACCTGCTCCACGTCGCGTCGATGGTCGCGATGGGCCGCCCCGCATTCAAGGCCTGCTACATGCACGGCTTCGTGAACGACGCGCAGGGCCGCAAGATGAGCAAGTCCGTCGGCAACTACATCGTCCCCGCGGAGGTCACGG
>JAJPEB010000030.1 GCA_023252315.1 Candidatus Woesearchaeota archaeon
GCTCTCTCCCGTACCGCGCCGTGAACAACAAGGTCAAGCTGCTCTCGGGGACGTCGAACCTGCCTCTCGCGCAGAAGGTCGCGCAGCACCTCGGGATGCCGCTCACGCCCGTCGAGATCAAGCGCTTCAACGACGGGGAGATCTACTGCCGCGTGCTCGAGAGCGTGCGCGGCAACGACATCTTCGTCATCCAGTCCACGTGCTCCGACGTCAACCAGAACCTGATGGAGCTGCTCATCCTCATCGACGCGCTCAAGCGCGCGTCGGCCAAGGAGATCAACGCGGTCATCCCGTACTTCGGCTACGCGAGGCAGGACCGCAAGACGCAGCCGCGCGAGCCGATCACGGGCAAGCTCGTCGCGAACATGCTCCAGGCCGCGGGCGCGAGCAGGGTCGTCACGTTCGACCTCCACGCAGGGCAGGCGCAGGGGTTCTTCGACATCCCGACGGATAACCTCGAGGCGCTCCCGCTCGTCGCGGCGCACTTCAAGGCGAAGGGCCTCAAGGACCCTGTGGTCGTGAGCCCCGACGTCGGAGGCAGCGTGCGGGCGCGCGCCCTTGCGCGGGTGCTCGACGCCTCGCTCGCGATCATCGACAAGCGCAGGCCGCGCCATGGCGAGTCGCAGGTCGTGCAGGTGATCGGCGACGTCAAGGGGCGGCCCTGCATCCTCGTCGACGACCTCATCGACAGCGGCGGCACGATCGCGAACGCGGCGCAGGCGCTCGCGGACCTGGACGCGGGGGAAATCTACGTCGCGGCGACGCACGCCGTCTTCTCGCAGGGGGCCGCCGAGCGCCTCGCGCGGGCGAGCGTCACGGAGATCGCGGTCACGGACACGATTCCCCTCACGCATACGCCTGCGAACGTGCGCGTGATCCCGGTCGGCGGGCTGCTCGCGGAGTCGCTGCGCCGCATCTACGAGGCGGAGCCGATGGGGGTCGTGTTCGAGCGGGCATATGACGATATCGGCGCGTCGGCGGCGCAGAAAAGGAATGACTCTGCGTAGTGAAGCAGCGTCCGCTCAGGGGCGTGGGGAATGCGCTCGTGCTAGCTGCCGTGCAAATAGCCCCAGGCTGCATCGCGCACCTGAATCGCAAGGCCGCCCACGGGATCGCCTGCGATTCGGTAGAAGTCGAACACCCTGTCGTAGTCGGGCTTCTCTCCTAGCCGCGTGGCGCTCACCCCTGCATACGAGAACACCGCTCCGCGGTGCGCCCGCCTGATCACGACGTCTGCCCTCAGGTCTTCGGGAACGATAACGAGGCGATATGCGTGGTCCGCGAGATGTGACGTGATGCGTTGCTGCGCATACTCGCTCGTGCGTGGGCGGTCTTCCTCGTCAATCGTGAGCGTCTCAAGGTCCCTGACGCGTTCCTTGAGCCTGCCCTCGATTTCCATCCCGAGCGGTCGACAGGAGCGCCTGTCGCTGAGGATGAGAAGTACGTCACGAGGCATAGTGGCGCCGCCCATCTGTGGCGCGAGGCGCGCGCGGCTTATATTCGTATGTCTGCGCGCATGCGGGAGGCATCCGGGGCCTCATAGGCGCCTAAGCGCGTCCTGCACGCCGCGCAGGCTCCCTACGAGGTGATCCGGCGAGAGCTCTCGTAGGCGGTGCGTCGCGTAGTTGCCGTGCGCGATTGCGATCGTGCGCACCCCGAGCGCCTTGCCGACGTCGATCTCCTCGGGCGAGTCCCCGACGATGACCGCGTCCCTCGCGGCTATCTTGTGCGCGCGCAGGTACCTCTCGAGCCGCAGCTCCTTGTTGCGCTCGCTCACGGGCGCGTCGAGCGCGGTGTTCGCGAGCACGTCCGCGACCAGGCCGCGGATCTCGAGCCGCGCGAGCTGCGCCTCGATGCCCGCGACCGTGTGGTTGCTCAGGATGACCGCGGGGATGCGCCGCCCCTTGAGCCAGCCGAGGAGCTCGCGCGCGCCGCCGCGGGTCCTGCAGGCCTTCGCGCGCTCCTCGTACGCCGCATGGAAGATGGAGCTCATCGCGTGCGGGTCCTCGAGGATGCGCTCGCGCGGTACACCGTGCCGGACGTAGAAGCCGATGACGGGGATGTCCATCGTCTCGACGAACTCGCTGAACGAGATCCTCTTCCCGCCGAGCCTGCGCATGACCTCATGCGTCGCCGCGTAGCATGCGCGCGTGTCCGCGAGCAGGGTGCCGTTCCAGTCGAAGACGACGAGCCTGGGTGCCATGCGCTATCCCTTGAGCAGCGCGAGCGCCGCCTTGTGGAGCTGGCCGTTCGTCGCGACGATGTCCTTCGACGCGCGCCCGATCGGCGCCGCGCGCATGTCGGTGACCGTGCCGCCAGCCTCCGCGACGATGAGCGCGCCCGCCGCGTAGTCCCAGAGGTTGAACGAGTGCTTGAAGTAGACGTCGATCTGGCCCTGCGCGAGCCTGCAGAGGTGGAGCGCCGCCGAGCCGAGGATGCGCACGTCGCGCACCTTGGGCGAGAGGCGGCTGAGCGACGCGAGGTTGCGCCTCGCGACGTGCGCGCGGTGCGACTGGTCCGTCGCCGCCATCGCGTCCGAGAGCTTCGCCTTGCCCGAGACGCGGATGCGCTCGCCGTTGAGGAACGCGCCGCGGCCGCGCTGCGCGACGAAGAGGCGGTCCGTCTTCGGCTGGTAGACGACGCCCACGAGGATGTCGTCGCCGCGCATGAGCGCGATCGACGTGCAGTACTCATCGAGCCCCTGCGAGAAGTTCGCGGTGCCATCGAGCGGGTCGATGACCCAGACGTGCTCCGCTCCCTGGGTGCTGAGCTTGCCTGCCTCCTCCGAGAGGATGCCGTGCGCGGGGAATTTCCTGCGCAGCGCGCCGATGATCGCCTTCTCGCAGGCGAGGTCGGTCGCGGAGAGGATGTCGTGCGCGCCCTTGTAGGTGTACTCCGAGCGCTTCTTCTCGCGGCGCAGCATGATCGCTCCCGCCTCGCGCGCGGCGCCGATCGCGGCCTTGGCCTGGTACGTCAGGTGCATAGCTCGTGCAGCCTCCCGAGGCGCGCCGCCTTCCTGATCTCGCGCGCGATGCGCTCCCCGAAGCTCATGCTCTCGCCGTAGAGGTAGCCCGAGTGCGGGGTGAACATCGTGAGCGGGCTGCCTGGGATGCGCATCGAGACGTCGAAGACGACGATGTCCTCCTTGCCGTCCTCCGCGACGATCGCGCCCTGCAGCGCGAAGGGGCCGATGATGCCGGGCGCGCACTCCTTCCTGGCCGTAGCCACGAAGCGCTCTCCGAGCTCGAACGCCTTCTCGATCGTGCTCTCCTTCGTCGTGCACGCGATGTGGCCCGTCTCGATCATCTTGGGGCGCACGTGCCTGAGCACCTCGAGCTGCTCGTCAGCGGGGATGCGCATGAGCCCGTCGAGGTTCGTCTGCCTGCGCATGTCCGTGCCCATGAGCTCGAGCTCGCCCTCGATCGGCGACCAGAAGTAGTTGAAGTTCACCTGCGCGCCGACGACATACTCCTCGATGACCGCCTTCGCGAGCGCCTCTCTCGTGATCGTGCCCTGCGCGACGAGCTCGCCCGCCTTGCGCTCGAAGTCTGCGGGGGACTGCGCGAGGAAGAACGCGCGCTCGTAGCCGCGCGCGGCCTCGTTCACCTTGACGATCGCGAGGCGGTCGATGTCCCCTGCGCTCGCGAAGATCCTCGGGAACCTGATGCCCGCGCGCTCCATGAGCCAGTACTGGTTCTTCGCGACGTCGCGCTCCTCGAGGCGCACCATGCCCCGCGTGCCGAAGATGGGGACCTCGAAGCTGTCCTCTATCTGCGCGAAATCGCAGTAGACCCAGAAGTAGCGGTTGTGGATGAAGACCGTGTTGCGCGCGCGCAAGAGCTCCTGGATGTCCTCGCGCGCGATGTCGCGGAACTTGTCGACGAGGACGATCTCGTCCACGATGCCCTTGGGGGCGCCATCCCCTTCCTCGGCCGCGCCGCGCGTGCGGTAGTAGTGCGCGTACGTCCTCTCGCGCCCCCGCTCGCAGACGGCGAGCGTGCGGAAACCGAGCTTCTTCGCGCCGCGGCACACGTCGAGGCCGGAGTGCCCGCCGAGCACGCCGATCGTCAGGTCGTCCTTGTCGTAGCCCGCGAGGATCTCGGCGATGCGCGCGCGCGGGATCATTGCGTCACCAGGTCGAGCCTGCCCTGCGCGATCGCCTCCTTGATGTCGCGCGCGATGCGCCGCCCGGTGCTCATGGGCTCGTCGTAGCGCAATGCGGTGTAGGGCGATCCCTGCACGTACGGGTTCGTGCCCGCGACGATGCGCGCGGAGATCTCGAAGATGACGAAGCGCTGCTCGGGCGTGAGCACGCCCTCGAGGCAGAAGGGGCCGAAGAGCCCCGGCGGCGCGATCCCCCTCGAGGCCTCGACGACGCTCTCGCCCATCTCGATGGCCTTGGGGAGCAGCGACTCGCGGATGACGAGGGGGCTGTTGCCGACGACGACGTAGCTCGGGTCCACGCTCGCGAGCGCCATCTGGTCGCGCGCCGAGATGCGCCCGATGCTGTCCACATTGCTCTCGTAGCGCTTGTCGAAGCCCATGATCTCGAGCTCTCCCGTGAGGCGCGAGAAGAAGTAGTGGATGTAGATGGGCACGCCGATGATGTACTCCTGGATCTGGTACTTCTTCCCGGGGTGGCTCTCGATCTTCTGCGCGAAATCCGCAGGGCTCTTCGCGAGGAAGTAGCCCTTGCCGCCGCCCGCGCCGTGGAACTTGACGATGACGGGACGGTCGATCCTCGCGGGGTCGTCGAAGATATGCGGGATGTCGATGCGCGCCTTCGTGAGCCACTCGCGCTCCATCGAGCGGTCGGACTCCCAGCGCAGGATCGCCTTGTTGCCGTAGTAGCGCGCGCGCATGCGCTCCGTCTCGTCGATGCCCATGTGCGCGATGAACGAGCCGTGCGGGATCACGACAGCGTGCTTGTCGATGAGCTGCTGCTCCACCTTGGGGAAGTCCTTGAACGAGTCGACGAGGATGATCTCGTCCGCGACCCTGAAGAGCTGGTACGGGCGCTCTTTCCCCCGCTCGCAGACGGCGATGGCCCTGAAGCCCTCGTCCTTCGCGCCCTTGAGGATCTGGAGCGCAGAATGGCTGCCGAGCGTCGCGATGGACCACTCCTTGGCTTGCCCCATAGAGGCGTGTTGCCGGGAAGGGTATTTAAAGATGGCGGATGGAGGCCTAACGGTATCGCTGCCTGCACGCCACGACCTTCCTCTCGACGGTACAGAGAGGTGTCTCCAGCTCGATAGAGAGGTATGCGAGCGTCTCGCGTTCGGGGAAATTGCCCGGGCTCGCGCATACGGCGTGCTGCGGTGCCCTCCATTCGAACGCCCCGCTCCTCTCGACGGTCTCGTGGACGTGGCCGCTGAGCGCGAGCAAGGGCCTCTTCTGCTCGACGAACTCCCGTATCGCCCGGCTTCCCACATGCCCCGCGCTGTAGGTCAGGTCCAAGGGCGTGCCGTATGGGGGGCAGTGGAAGCAGTAGATCGTGCTCTGCGGGCGCGCAGTAAAGAGCGCTGCTTCGAGATCGCCCTCGATCGTGCCCCTGATATCGCTCTTGTCGAACTCGATCTCTTCCCACCCCTCGGGGCCGCTCAGCGACCCCTCGAGCGCCGCGCCGGGCTGCACGAGCCCGTCCCCGAAGAGGAGGCGCTTCCACCATGGCCTCGCACGGGGCCACATGTCGAACTTCTCGTAGTCCTTCGTCGGGAAAGGGGAGAGTGGGACGACCGGGTACCCGACGATCTCGTAGCCGTGCGCGAGCGGAAGCCTCCTGCGGTCGATGTTCTGCCAGAGGTCGCCGTGGTGACGCTCGATGAGATCTGCGTTGCAGGCTGCATCGTCGTTCCCTGGCATGAGGCAGAGGAGGACCGCGCTTTCCCGGCGGACTATCTCTGGCAGGATCGATCCGAGGAACACCCTCTGTTCGCGTATGTCGACGCCGCCGTCCGTCGGCGCGAGATCGCCGCCGATGATGGCTGCCGATGCGCCCTCCTCCTTCGCCTCGCGCAGGAACGTCTCGTACTGCGCGGCGTTGCCGTGCAGGTCCGCGGTGAAGAGGACCCGTGCCATGATGCGCCTCACGACTGAACGCGCGCCGCGAGCCTTCAGCGCGCGAGCTTCTCGATGAGGTCCGCCTTGCGTGTCGCGAATTCAGCCTGATGCGCATAGAATCCCTGCAGGCCGCTATATGCGGGGCACGAGCCGCGATCCACGCACGAGATGACGTTGCTCGCTCTCCATGCGGTTTCCTCGAGGCGCAGGATCGCCATTTCCGCGGGGGTCTCGCTGTAGCGCTGGAACGGGGATTCGTCAACCTGCGTCCTCACGAAATACTCCGTGCGCGTATGCGGCCATCCGAGCAGGTTCTCCACGGTCACCTCGCGACGCACGAGCGCGCTCATCTCGTGCGAGGGATACTGCATTGGCAGGGGAGTCACGACCTGGTCTTTCCGCTCGATCTCTCTCGGAGAGTAAAGGGCGAGCGCGAGCGCGGCGGCCGTTCCCGCGAGGGTTGCGCCGATGGTCTTCAGTTTGCTCTTCATGATGCACCTCTCGTTCTTGCTAGGATGGTGCCCGCTGTGATATTTCCTCCGTTCAATAGCTATTAAACCGAACAGTTTAAGTAATGAAGTATCCTCTCTGGTTCAATGGCGATCCGATTCACCCTTCCCACAGGCGGCAGCGGAGACATCAAGGATCTCGTCTTCTCGATCCTCGCCGACGAGCATCCGCTCAAGCTCATCGAGCTCACGAATCTCATCAAGCGCCGCTACGGCCGGCCGGTCACGTTCCAGGGCGTGCGCAAGGCGGTGCTGCAGCTCGTCGAGGAGGGCGTGCTCGAGAGAAGGGGCAATGAGTTCGAGATCAGCAGGGCGTGGGTGCAGGAGAGCAAGCGGTTCCTCGACGGCCTCTACCTCAAGCTCGTCGAGAAGAAGGGAGCGGCGACGCGGCGACGGCACGACTCGCTCGGCGGCGACGTCTCGGTCTTCACGTTCGGCTCCGTCAACGAGATGATGCGCGCGTGGGAAGATATCAGCGACGGGTGGTACAGGGGATTCAGGAAAGGGGAATATGGCGTGAACTGCTACCAGGCGGCGCATAGCTGGGAGGTCCTGCTGCACCCCGACATCGAGACGAAGCTCATGGGCGGCGCCGTACGCAGGGGGGTGCGCGCGTACATCCTCTGCACGGAGAACACGCCGCTCGATCGCAGCCTCGCGAGGTTCCACGAGCGCCTCGGCGTGAGGTTCGTCATCAACCCCTCGCTCTCGAGCTTCGACAAGAGCTACTACGTCGGCACCTACGGGCCGCTCATCATCCAGGCGAAGTACCCCGCGAAGATCGTGAAGCGCCTCGACGCGTTCTTCAGGAAGAGCAAGGATATCGACGGCCTCGACCTCGCCGAGCTCTCCGGCATCGCGAACGCGAAGGCGGAAGTGAAGATGACGGTCATCAGGAACCTCGAGATGGCGAAGCAGATCAACGCGTCCGCGTTCGCGAGGATGGGGATTGAGGAGTAGCCCCGCTATCTCCCCAGCAGGCGCCGCAAAATGCCGAGCATCCTCGCAGCTATCCCCTCCCCCCGCCACGCCTCCCCTGCTGCCGGCTCAGCGGGCACCTCGATCCCTTCCTCGACCCCCATATCCGATACCGCGACCCCCGTGCGCTTCTGGTCGCCCGTGTAGTAGAGGTAGACGTGGTGGTCGAAGTACTGCAGGCTCCCCTCGGGCACGATGACCACGTCGGGGTCGCTCAGGTGCGTGTCCTCCCAGCCTTGAGTGATGCCGCCGAGCAGATCGGGGTCCCCGACGGTGAGATCCGAGGGGCTCGGGCCCGACGCGCCCGCTATCCTCCATGCGCCGCCGCCAAACGCGCCGTAGAGCGCGACGTAGCGCGCGGGGCCCTCCTTCACGAGCCAGCCGTTCCCGTTGCTGCCAGGGATCGCGTAGCCGTGGTCGGTCCAGGCGCAGCCGTCCGCGCTCGTGTACGCGCGCAGCCGGAACCTCCCGCCCTCGTTGTCCTCGAGCAGCATGTCCCACGTCCCCTGCGCGGCGTCGTACGCGACTGCCGGGTTCTCCTTCGCGCCCGTGAGCACGGGGCCGCCGCAGAGCCGCGAGAAATGCACCCTGTCCGTCGTCCTGAATCGGTAGAGCGCGCCGCTCGAGAGCTGCACCGCGAAGAGGTCGTACGTCGTCGCGTCGATGCGCACCGCGTAGGGGTATGCGTATCCTGCGGGGATGTCCGTCTCGCGCTTGTGCGCGTCGAGGTCGTAGGGGTCCCTCGTCCACAGGTACGCGATCCGGGACGTCTGGCCGCTCTTCGTCCTGTACCAGCCGACGATCGTGTCGTTCTCGACGAAGAGGCTCGTCTCCGTCATCGCGGCGTCGCTGCCCTCGAACGCTTCGGTCCGGGCGCCCACCGGGTTACCCGCATACTTCTCGTATGCGCCCGCCGAGACCGCGGGGAGCAGCAGCATGCAGAGCGCTACTGTGCACAGGGGGCGGAGAGGGAAGGCCATGCGTGATGCTGCAATATGAGTCCCTAGTGCTATTTAACAGTTCCTGCCATGTTGCCGTAAGAGATCCGCGGGGCATCGGAAGAGGCCCGGGAGGCGAAGGGCCGCAGCGACGCGTCCCGGCTCCCCAAAGATATTTAAAGAGCCGCCGAGGAGCCCGGACAACGTCATGGGGGACGTAGCGATTCTCGACTGCGGCGCGCAGTACGCGAAGGTGATAGACCGCCGGGTGCGCGAGCTCGGCGTCGAGAGCGATATCCTGCCCATCGCGACGGGCGCGAAGGATCTGCGCAGGTACAAGGCGATCATCGTCTCGGGCGGGCCGAGCAGCGTCAACGCGAAGGACGCGGTGCGCTACGATCCGGGGCTCTTCTCGCTCGGCATCCCCGTGCTCGGCATCTGCTACGGCATGCAGCTGATCGCGCACGCGCACGGAGGCGAGGTCAGGCAGCAGCGCACGAAGGAGTACGGCGAGATGCGCGTCGCGATCGACCCCTCGTCCCCGCTCTTCGCCTCGCTCTCGCGCAGCGAGCAGGTCCTCATGAGCCACGGTGATAGCGTCACGAGGGTGCCTGCGGGCTTTCGCGTGAGCGCGAGGTCCGGCGCGCTCATCGCGGGCATCGAGGACCGCGGGCGGCGCATCTACGGCGTGCAGTTCCACCCCGAGGTCGACCTCACGCTCCACGGCAAGGCGATGCTCGGCAACTTCCTCTTCGGGATCGCGAAGCTCGAGCGCACGCACACGATCGGGGGCAGCATCGAGCGCGCGGTGCGCGAGATCAGGTCCACGGTCGGCAAGGCGAAGGTCGTCGTGCTCATCTCGGGCGGCGTGGACTCGGCCGTGAGCGCGGCGCTGCTGCTCAAGGCGCTCCCCAAGGAGCAGGTCTACGGCATCCACATCGACCACGGCTTCATGCGCAAGGGCGAGTCGAGGAGCGTCATGCGCGCGCTCTCGCGCATCGGGCTCGCGAACCTGCGGCTCGTCGAGGCGCAGGACGAGTTCCTCGACGCGACGACGCTTGTCGGCGCCAGGCGCATCGGCCCGCTGCGCGCCGTCACGGACCCCGAGGAGAAGCGCAAGATCATCGGCGACACGTTCATGCGCGTGAGCGAGCGCGAGATCGCGAGGCTCAAGGGCAAGGTGTTCCTCGCGCAGGGGACGCTGCGCCCCGACCTCATCGAGAGCGCGTCCGAGCTCGTGACGACGTCCGCGCAGACGATCAAGACGCACCACAACGACTCGGCGCTCGTGCGCGAGAAGCGCAGGCAGGGCCTCGTCGTCGAGACGAACAAGGACTGGCACAAGGACGAGGTGCGCAAGATCGCGCGCACGCTCGGGCTCCCGCGCGGCATCGCGCAACGCCTCCCGTTCCCGGGCCCGGGCCTCGCGATCAGGGTGCTGTGCGCGAGCGGCGCTGCGGCCTCGGGCGCGGAGGATCTCGTAGGCGCGAAGGCGGGCGTCGCGCGCATCGCGAAGGCGCACGGCCTCGCGGGGACGGTGCTTCCCGTGCGCAGCGTCGGCGTGCAGGGCGACGAGCGCACGTACGGCTACGTGGCGGTGCTCTCGGGGAAGTTCTCGTGGGAGCGCCTCAAGGCGGCGAGCATCGAGATCCCGAAGAGGGTGCACGCGGTGAACCGCGTCTGCTGGCTCGTCAAGGGAACTGCGGGCACGCCGCGCGTCGTGCCGACGGCGCTCGCGCGCGACACGCTCGACCTGCTGCGCGAGGCGGACGCGCGCGCGAGCGCGGCCCTGCGCAGGGAGGCTCCCCGCGCTCGCCTCGCGCAGCTGCCGATCATCCTCCTGCCCGTCTCGCTCGGCGCAGCGGGCCGCGCGATCGTGCTGCGCCCCTTTGTCACGAACGACTTCATGACGGGGCGCGCCGCGATCGTCGGCAAGGAGCTGCCGCTCGCGTGCGTGCGCGCGATGGCGAGGGAGGTGTCGTCGCTCGAGGGCATCGGCGCCGTGCTCTACGACCTCACGAGCAAGCCCCCGGGGACGACCGAATGGGAATGAGCGCGCTCCTCAGCGTCGCGGACAAGACGGGCGCGCTCGAGCTCGCGCGTGCGCTCTCGGGCATGGGCGTGCGCATCCTCTCGACGGGCG
>JAJPEB010000031.1 GCA_023252315.1 Candidatus Woesearchaeota archaeon
CGCTGCTGCTCTTCGCGCTCCCGCGCAAGGGCCTCCCGCGCGAGCGCGAGGTCGCGGGCCCGCCGGTCGCGCGCAAGGACGACGTCGCGCGCTTCACGGCGAAGCACTCCCGCACCCGCGTGCGCGAGGGCAGGATCTACGCGAGCGAGCCGCGCCCGTTCACGGACCCCGCGCGCCTGCTCGCGCACCTGTGCGCGCAGCGCTACGTGCGCGAGCGGGTGCGCGCGGTGCGGATCTCGCAGGGCCAGGCGCACGACTCCTCTCGCGAGCGGTGACGCAGGATTTTTATATCGACGGGGAAGGAGCGCACCATGCTCAAGGCGCGTCCCCTGCACCATCTGCGCAAGCCGAGGCGCGCCGCGCCCGCGCGGGCAGCGCACGAGCCGCACCCGTACGCGCTCCCCATCCTGCCGGAGGATGGCTCCGTGGCCGCCGACCCTCCGTCCCCCTTCCCTGGAGGCAAGCCGCTCGCCGAGCGCGAGCACAAGCTCGCGGAGGATCTTCACGACTGGATCCTCGGCGGCCAGGACGGCCTCGTCAACGAGCTCGGCACGATGCTCGGCCTCGCTGCGGTGACCGCCGACAAGACGATCCTCGTCGCGGGCGGGCTCGCGTCCATGCTCGCAGAGGCGATCAGCCTCGCGGCCGTCGCGTACACGAGCACGCGCGCGAGCATCGCCTACTACGAGAGCGAGCGCGCGGAGCAGGAGCGCCTGATCGTCGAGAACCC
This sequence comes from Candidatus Woesearchaeota archaeon, assembly GCA_023252315.1. GTDB lineage: Archaea > Nanobdellota > Nanobdellia > Woesearchaeales > UBA525 > UBA525. The sequence goes on from JAJPEB010000031.1 coordinate 731, forward strand.
GCACCTGCAGCGAGAGGTGCTCATCGACGCGTACGCGCGCCGCGGCCTCTCTCGCGCCGACGCGGTGCGCATCGTCGCCGAGCTCACCCACGACAGGAAGGTCTGGCTCGAGATGCTCATGGAGGAGCACCTGCACCTCTACCCGCTCGGGGATGCGAAGCCGCTGCACTCCGCGCTCATCGTCGGCATCGCATCGACGCTCGGCTGCCTCATCGCGCTGCTGCCGTTCTTCTTCCTCGAGCGCTCGGGCGCGGTCATCGTCTCGCTCGTCGGCAGCACGCTGCTGCTCTTCGGCGGCGGCGCGATCTCGGCGAAGCTCACGATCGGCGACTGGAAGCGGCGCGGCCTCGAGATCGCCTCGATCGGCCTCGTCGCGGCGCTCGCTGGCTTCGGCATCGGCTGGCTCTTCACGCACGGCTTCGTGCACGCCTGAGCGGCGCTGCGTCGCTGGCGGCGGGTTTTTATACGCAGGCCTCTCCCTGCGGCGCATGATGCGCGTGCTCGCACCGACGACGCAAGAGCTCTACGCGATGGCGGGCGAGACGCTGCTCGCGGGCATCGAGAGAGCGCTCAGGGCGCGCGGCACGTGCGTGATCGGCCTCGTCGGCGGCAGGTCGATGCCCGCGCTGCTCGAGTCGCTCCTCTCGCGCCTGCACGGCAAGCGCCTGGAGGGCAGCGTGCACGTCTTCTGGCTCGACGAGCGCGTGGACCCCGACAAGAACTTCACGCCCGTGCTGCCGCTCCTCGAGCGCCTGCAGGCGCACATGGACCTCGCGTGGCATCCGCTCGTGAGCACACAGCGCGCGGCGATGGAGGCCGAGATCGCGTCGTGCGGCGATGCGCTCGCGCGCTTGGGCGGGACGTTCGACGTCGCGGTGCTCAGCGCGGGCGAGGACGGCCACGTCGCCTCGCTCTTCCCGCGCAACCCCGCGCTCCACGCGCGCGAGCGCCGCTATGTCTTCGTCGAGGACGCTCCCAAGCCCCCGCCGCTGCGCGTGAGCGTCTCGCCGCCGCTGCTCCTCGCCGCGCACGAGACGCTGCTCCTCTTCGCGGGCGCCGGCAAGCGCGACGCGTACAGGAGGTTCTGCGACCAGGGAACTCCCGTCGAGGAATGCCCCGCGAAGCTGCTCGAGGGGGCGCGCGCGCTGCGCGTGCTCGTGTGCGTCGACGATTGAAAAGAGCGAAAATCTAGGAAGGTTGTCAATGGATGCTGCGGCGCATCTAAGCCCCTATTGGACGCCAAGGCAGTACCCGAGAGGAGCACGGATATCGGGAAAAAAGAAAGCATCCCGGAGAAGCGCAGAAGATCCGAAAGAACAGAAAAAATGATGCGATGAGAAGACGGGATATGGAGAACGGAAAGAGGATATATCCGTCGGGAAACCTATTCCGCCGCCGCCAGCGCGGAAGAAAACATTTATAATCCCCGGTCGCATCGTCACGTCTAGGGCACGGGGTGAGCTGATCCATGGAAATCTACCTCGATACGGGCAACGTCGACGAGATACGCAAGGCCGCGGAAACGGGCATGCTGAGCGGGGTCACGACGAACCCCACCCTCATCGCGAAGGAAGGGCGCGACTTCAAGCAGGTCATCACCGAGATCGCGCGCATCCTCGAGCGCCACACGCAGTCGTTCACCGTGAGCGCGGAGACGCACTCGACGGACGCCGACGGCATGGTCAAGGAAGGCATCGAGTACGCGAAGTACCACAAGAACGTCATCGTGAAGGTCCCCATGACCCGCGACGGCATCATCGCGGTCCAGCAGCTCGGCAAGCGCAAGATCCGCTGCAACGTCACGCTCTGCTTCTCGCCCAACCAGGCGCTGCTCGCGGCGAAGGCGGGCGCGTACATCGTCAGCCCGTTCGTGGGGCGCATCGACGACCACGGCGGCGAGGGCATGGAGCTCATAGAGCAGATCCGCGAGATCTACGACAACTACGAGTTCGCGACGAAGATCCTCGTCGCGAGCGTGCGCCACCCCGGGCACGTGCGCGACGCGGCGCTCCTCGGCGCGGACATCGTGACGCTGCCGGCGACGGTCTTCGAGCAGCTCTTCGCGCACCCGCTCACGGACAAGGGCCTCGAGAAGTTCCTCGCGGACTACCGCAAGTCCCAGGCGGCCCTCGAGCAGGGCAAGCGCGCATGACGCTTCCCACGCTCTCGTGGGAGAGCAGCGGCCTCGCGAGGCCCGCGCTCGCGGCGAAGGCGAAGCTCCTCGAGGCCGAGCTCGCGCGCATGCGCAAGGCAGCGTCGTCGGGCTACGCGGACGAGCGCGCGAGCGTCAACCTGCCGCTCGACAAGGGCCACCTCGCGCTCGCGAGGAGGCTCGCGCGCACGCGCAAGGCGTCGCTCGTGATCGTGGTCGGCATCGGCGGGAGCAACCTCGGCACGATCGCCGTGCAGGAGGCGATCCTCGGGAGGGCGCACAACCTGAGCCCCGGCAAGCGCGCGCGCATCCTCTACGCCGACACCGTCGACGCCGATGCGCTCGCCGCGATCGCGCGCTCGCTCAAGGACGCGCTGAAGAAGGGCGAGCGCGTCGCCATCAATCTCGTGAGCAAGTCGGGCGCCACGACGGAGTCCGTCGCGAACTTCGAGATCCTCCTCGCCGTCCTGCGCAAGTCGGACAAGGGCTGGCGCGACCGCGTCGTCGTGACGACCGACGAGGGCTCGCCGCTGTGGGACCTCGCGCAGCAGGAGGGGTTCGCGGCGCTCCCCATCCCGAAGAAGGTCGGGGGCCGCTACAGCGTCTTCTCGCCCGTCGGCCTCTTCCCGCTCGCGCTGCTCGGCATCGACGTCGAGGCGCTGCTCGAGGGGGCGGCGCAGATGCGCAAGATCTGCCTTGACGCGCCGGCCGAGCGCAACCCCGCGATCATCCGCGCGGCGATGCTCGCGCACGCGCGCGACTCGGGCATCGCGATCGCCGACAACTTCTACTTCGGCTCCGACCTCGAGTCGGTCGGCAAGTGGTACCGCCAGCTCATGGGCGAGAGCATCGGCAAGGAATGGGACGCCGCGCACGAGAGGCGCGTGCACATGGGCATCACGCCCACGGTGAGCATCGGCACGACGGACCTGCACAGCATGGCCCAGCTCTACTTCGGCGGCCCGCGCGACAAGATCCACACTCTCGTGACCGTCGAGCCGGACGCTGCGCTCGCAGTCCCGCGCATGGCGCAGTACGAGGCGCTCGTGCCGCACATCCAGGGGAAGAGGCTCTCGTCGATCATGGATGCCGTCGTGCAGGGCGTCGAGGCGGTGCTCTCGCAGCAGGGCATCCCCTTCTGCCGCATCGCGCTCGCGGGCAAGGACGAGCACACCGTCGGCGCGCTGCTCCAGCTGCACATGATGGAGATGATGTACCTCGGCGCGCTGCTCGGCGTGAACCCGTTCGACCAGCCCAACGTTGAGGCATACAAGGTTGAGACCAAGCGCGTGCTCGCGAGGGGGAAATGAGGAAGACCGCCAAGGCAGGCAAGGGCGTCGCGCGCGCGAGGGCCGCGAAGGCCGCAAGGCCTGCGATCGTCATCGGCTCCGACCACGCGGGTTTCGCGACGAAGCAGCGTATCGTGCGCGCGCTCGCGAACGCGGGCTATACGATCATGGACGTGGGCACGTTCTCCGCCGACGAGCCCGTCGACTACCCCGGCTACGCGAAGCTCGTCGCGAAGGAGGTCGCGCGCGACCCCTCGGGCACGAAGGGCATCCTCGTCTGCGGGAGCGGCACGGGCATGGTGATAGCGGCGAACAAGGTCAGGGGCATCAGGGCCGCGTTCGCCTTCGACGCGTACGGCGCGCGCATGGCGCGCAAGGACAACGACGCGAACGTGCTCGCGCTGCGCGGCAGGCGCTTCCCGCAGGAGAAGGCGGCGGCGCTCGCGCTCGCGTTCCTCAAGGCCCCGTTCTCGGGCGCGCCGAGGCACGTGCGCCGGGTGCGCGAGATCGCGGCGCTCGAGGGGGGATGAGGCGACGGTGACGAAGCGCCCGCTCGAGATCATCCCGACGGTGCTCGCCTACGACGAGCGGGAGTTCACCGCGCTCTTCGGGAAGGTGGTGCCGATCTCGCCTTGGGTGCAGATCGACCTCATGGACGGGAAATTCGTCGAGACGGCGAGCATCCCGCTCCCGAGCGTGCCCGACGTGCGCGAGCGCAAGGGCACGAGCTTCGAGGCGCATCTCATGGTCCAGGACCCCTCCGCGTGGATCCCCGGGCTCGCGAGGCGCGGCTTCAGGCGCATCATCGTCCACTACGAGTCGCTCAAGGCGAGCGAGATCGTGGCGGTCGCGCGCGAGGTCAGGGCGCTCGGCATGCAGGCGATGCTCGCGTGCAACCCCGAGACGCGCATCGCGAGCGTGGTGCCTCACGTCGCGCACTTCGACGGCGCGCTCGTGCTCGGCGTGCATCCCGGGCGCAACGGCGCGCCGTACGTCGAGGAGACGCCCGCGCGCGTGCGCGAGCTCGCGAAGATGTGCAAGGACGCGATCATCCAGGTCGACGGCGGCATGACGCCGTCGACGATCAAGGCCGTGGTGACGGCAGGCGCCGCGCGGGTGAACAGCGGGAGCTACGTCGCGAAGGCGGCGGACCCCGCGCGCGCGCTCAAGGAACTCTATGACGCTGCGAGGTGAACGATGGAAGACAAGGAGCTCGCGATCATCGCGAACGGGGCGAGGCAGGACATCGTCAGGATGCTGCTCGAGGCGAAGGCGGGGCACACCGCGGGGCCGCTTGGCATGGCGGATATCTTCACGGTGCTCTACTACGACTGGGCGAAGGTAGACCCCCAGCGGCCGGACTGGGAGGGGCGCGACTACGTGCTCGTCTCGAACGGCCACATCTGCCCGGTCTGGTACGTGACGCTCGCGGGCAGGGGATTCTTCCCCAAGGACGACCTCATGCACTTTCGCAAGATCAACTCGCTGCTCCAGGGCCATCCGCACAACGAGACGATCCCGGGCGTCGAGAATTCCGGAGGGCCGCTCGCGCAGGGGCTCTCGCAGGCGGCGGGCATCGCGCTCGCGCTCAAGCGGGACAAGAAGGCGAACCGCGTGTTCTGCATCTGCTCCGACGGCGAGCACGACGAGGGACAGGCGTGGGAGGCCGCGCTCTTCGCGGGCCACTACGCGCTCGGCAACCTCACGCTGATCATGGACCGCAACAACATCCAGATCGACGGCTTCACGAACGACATCATGAACCTCGAGCCGCTCGCGGACAAGTACCGCGCGTTCGGCTGGCACGTGACCGAGATCGACGGGCACAGCATCCCCGAGATCAGGAAGGCGCTCGCTTCCGCGGACAAGGCGAAGGACAGGCCGACGATGATCATCGCGCGCACGATCCCCGGCAAGGGCGTCGCAGAGTTCGAGAACAGGTTCGAGTGGCACGGCAAGCCCCCGAACGAGGACGAGGCCAAGAAGGCGCTCGCGCAGCTCGCGCAGGAGCGGCAACGCATCGAGAAGAAGTCGGGGTGGGGACGATGGTGAAGGACGCACGCAAGACGGTGCAGAGGCTCGAGAACGACGACAAGCGCGCGCTGCGCGACGGCTTTGGCGACGGGATGCTCATCCTGGGCGAGAAGGATCCGCGCGTGGTCGCGCTGTGCGCCGACCTCACGGAGAGCGACCGCCTCGTCGCGTTCCGCGGCAAGTGGCCCGAGCGCTTCGTCGAGATGGGCGTCGCCGAGCAGAACATGATCGGGGTAGCGGCGGGCATGGCGCACGCGGGCAAGGTCCCGTTCACGGCGAGCTTCGCGGTCTTCAGCCCAGGCAGGAGCTGGGACCAGGTGCGCGTGAGCGTGTGCTACAGCGCGAACAATGTCAAATTGTACGGCGGCCACGCCGGCCTCACGGTCGGCGAGGACGGGGCGACGCACCAGGCGCTCGAGGACATCGCGATCACGCGCGTTCTCCCGAGGATGATCGTGCTCGTTCCCGCGGACGCGATCGAGATGCGCAAGGCGACGCTCGCGGCGGCGCGCCTCAAGGGGCCGGTCTACCTGCGCGGCGGGCGCGAGAAGCAGGCGCAGGTCACGACGGACGAGACGCCGTTCGAGATCGGCCACGCGAACCTGCTCCGCGACGGCAAGGACGTGACGATCATCGCGTGCGGCATCATGGTGCGCGAGGCGCTGCTCGCGGCGAAGGAGCTCGCGGGGAACGGCGTCGAGGCGCGCGTGCTCGACATGCACACGATCAAGCCGCTCGACGAGGACGCGATCCTTGCGGCCGCGAGCGAGACGGGGGCGATCGTGACGGCGGAGGAGCACCAGGTCATCGGCGGGCTCGGCTCTGCGGTCGCGGAGACGCTCGGCGCGCAGTATCCGGTGCCGATGGAATTCGTCGGCGTCAAGGACACGTTCGGCGAGTCGGGCACCGCAAGCGCGCTGCTCGACAAGTACGGGCTGCTCGCGCGCGACATCGTCGCCGCGACGATGCGCGTGCTCGAGCGCAAGAAGCGAGGCGGAAAGATGGCGGGGTTCGCGCCTTCGGGCAAGGACGTGCGCAAGCTGCCGAAGGCGGCGACGACGGCGAGGAAGGTCGCGCCGTCCAAGCAGGCATCCGCTTCCGCGAAATCCAAGGCCGGAACAGGCGGGAAGCGGGGCAAGGCGAAGAGGCGCAGGTAAAGGGGTGCGAGGGCTCAGGCCGGCCGCTCCTTGCGATCGCCGCTCCACTCCGTGTGGAACACCCCTTTCCTGTCCGTGCGCTCGTAGGTGTGCGCGCCGAAGAAGTCGCGCTGCGCCTGCGTGAGGTTCGCGCTCGCCTGCGCGCTCGAGGACTGCAGGATGAAGCCGCGCGACGCGTCGAAGACGAACGCGGGGACCTGGGCGTTCGCCGCGGCGACGCACACCGCGGTGAGCGACGCCATGTCCTTGAGGACGATCCTGCGGAACGCGGGCGCGAGCATGAGGCTCTGCGGCATGGGCCCCTTCTGGTACGCCTCCGCGATGTCGTCGAGGAAGCGCGCGCGGATGATGCAGCCCGCGCGCCAGATGCGCGCGATGCGCGCGAGGTCGAGGCCCCCAAAGCCGTACTCCTCGTCGGCCGCCTGCAGCAGGTCGATGCCTTGCGCGTAGCACGCGACCTTCGCGACGTAGAGCGCGCGCTCGAGGTCCTTGAGGATGCGCGCGCGGTTTCCGGCGAACCTCTTCGCCTTGAGCGGGAGCAGCTTCGCCGCCGCGACGCGCTGCGCCTTGCGCGCGGAGATCGCGCGCGACTCGACCGCGCCGTAGATGCCGGGGACCGGGACCACGCCCTTGCCGATCGCAAGCGAGCTCTCGACCATCCACGTGCCCGTGCCCTTCATCTGCGCCGCGTCGAGGATATGGTCGACGAGGTAGCCCTTGCCCGAAGGATCCTCCTGCCGGAGCACATCGGCCGTGATCTCCACGAGATAGGACTGGAGCGGGCCCTTGTTCCATCTCTCGAAGATGTCAGCGATCGCGGGGGCGCCCATGCCGAGCACGCGCCGCATGAAGTCGTACGCCTCGGCGATGAGCGCCATGTCCGCGTACTCGATGCCGTTGTGGACCATCTTCACGTAGTGGCCCGCGCCGTGCGTGCCCAGGTACGCGACGCACGGCGAGCCGTCCTGGGGCGCCTTCGCGGCGACGGCCTCGAGCGCGCGCTTGAGCCGCCTGTCGTAGATCGTGCGCGACTCGCCGCCCGCCATGATGCTCGGCCCGTGGCGCGCGCCCTCCTCGCCGCCCGACACGCCGATGCCGAAGAAGCGGACCTTGTCGCGCAGCGCCTGCTGCCTGCGCATGGTGTCCACGTAGTGCGCGTTCGAGCAGTCGACGACGATCGCGTCGCCGGAGAGGAGCGGGACCAGGCGGTCGATGACGTCCTGCGTGGGCTCGCCTGCCTTGACCATGATGAAGTACGTGCCCGATCTCCCGACGAGCGCGACGAGCTCCTTGAGGTCGCCGTAGACCGGATGCAGGCGCGCGGCGTACGGCTCCCCCCTCGCCGCCTCGTAGACGTCCTGCGTGCGCTGCGCGGTGCGGTTGAAGAGCGCGATGTCGTAGCCCTTCTCCGCGAAGTTCTGCGCGAGGTTGCTGCCCATGACCGCCATGCCGATCATCGCGAGGGAGGGTTTGGCCACGCCATCGCTTCCCTGACGAGAGTTAATAAAGGTTTCTTCGGCGCCGGATTCCAGTCCATATCCGCTTCATCTTCCGGTTCCTGCGACGCTGCCTTGGCGCAATGCCTGAGGCCCGAGTATTCGCGCAGCGAATATGGCGAGGGCCTCAGTAAGACCGCCGACCGGAGGGAGGCTGCAAGCGCCGCAGCATCCTACACTGCATGTGCGAAGAGATCAGCTATCCTCTTCCCCCGTTCCTAAGAATTTTCCTATCGCCCCCTTCGCGTCGCACAAGATTTCATAGTGGTCGAACGCGAGCTCGTCCTTCAGGGCGTCGATCTCGTCAAGGCCGATGACGCGGATCCCTTTCGCGTCGTCACCTGCGACAGGGGTTCCCGAGACCTCGCACAAGAACACGGTCGAAACGCACGGCCCGCGAGGATCGCGCCCTGGCGCCGAGTACGTCCGGAATTGCTCTTTGCGCACGACATCGAGACCCGTCTCCTCCTTGAGCTCGCGCACAGCCGTCTGCTCGAGTGATTCGTCCTCCTCGAGATACCCGCCGGGAAGCGCGAGACCCTGCGGCCCGTACTTGCGATCGACCAGCACGATGCGCTCCCCGAGCAGCGCGATTGCATCTGCTGCGATCCTGATGGCCATGTGCCTGCGGAGGCCGCGGCGATTTAAGAAAGCTACGCAGACACGATCGTGAGCACGCGCTTGCCCGCGCGGTGGTTCACGTAGTGCACGAAGTCCTTGACTCCGCGCTTGCGCTCGACCACGAGCAGCGTGTTGCGCGCGGGCGTGAAGCGCGCGAGCATCTCGCCCTTGCGCATGAACACGACGCTGCCGCCCCACTCCTCGGGGAAATCCTCGAGGAAGAGCAGCCCGAGGATGCCCGCGGGCTCGTCCGCCTCGTCGTGCATGAGCGTGAAGTCGCGGTGCGAGAAGCGCCTGCTGCCCGCGTCGAGCGGGACCTTGCCGGTGAGGACCTGCACGAAGGCGCAGACCGTGTCCTGGACCGGCACGTGCGCCCTCGTCGAGAACGAGTACTGGTCGGGCACCGATGCCCGCTTCCACCCCTTCGCGCATGCGCGCGAGAGCGCCGCGAACGCGCCGGGCGCGAGGAACTCCCCGAGCGCGACGTGCGGGAGCGCGGGGTCGCTCCGCATCGCGGCCCTCGCCTGCGCGAGCACGTCCGCGCGCAGGTAGAACGGGTTGATCCCGCTGCCGGGCGGCGCCCCCGCGTCCGCCTTCTTCCCCGTCTTCCTCGCCTTCGGCTCAGCCATGCAGCCACCCTCCGATCGTGAGGCGCTCCTTGGGCACGAGCACCTCCTCGACCATGTGGTGGCTCGTCCCGCTCACCGTGAAGAAGGAGAGCGTGTTCCATGTCGGCACGATGCGCTTCGCGACGATCGTGGGCCTGCCCTTCCTGTCGCTCGCGAGCAATGCGAGCGCGCCGCCCGACGCCTTCGTGAACCCCTTGCTCAGGTTGAGGATGTACGCGACCTTGCGCCCCGAGAGCTGGTCGTCGTGGCACAGCAGGTAGTCCGCATCCGCGTAGATGACGCCCATCGCGTCGATCCTCCCCTTCGCGAGGCGCACGCCCGTGATGCGGTGCATGAGCGCGCGCAGCTCCTCGCTCCTGAGCAGCGCGATGAATTCCCTGATCGTCGGGTCCTGCGAGAAGAGCAGGTCCTTCGTCTGCGAGAAGCAGAAGAGGTCGGACTCCTTGCGCGAGAACTCCTGCGCGCGCAGCGCGCGAGCGAGCCTCGTCGCCTGCCGCTCCTGCAGGAAGCCCTCGA